>JBJOKO010000007.1:0-21595 GCA_046046035.1 Bacteroidota bacterium
AAGAAGACAGTCGAGTATGTATGTTTTGAATCGAATATTCTTTATTTCTCCTACTGGACAGAAGTAGAATGTTACAGACCAGCAACAGGAAAGTATGAGTTTGTCTTGGTTAGAATGAAAGTAGGACTTGACCGAGAAGGAAAGATTGTTTCTCTCGGTGAGGTAGAAGCTCTCGGTAGACTAGAAGCAGATACAAATGAGAATCCCAAAAAACGTTTTGGAAAGACTTCAACACCAGAGAAAATCCTCTACGATAACATAGATTTGAAGATTGCACCACCGCCGCCTCCACTTCCTGATAGCTTGAAAAATTCCGAATTGTTTGTTTCAGTTGAGCCTGAGTATATCGATGGCATTGGGAAGCTTTATAAAGACATTTATTCCAATATTGTATATCCAGAGGCAGAAAGAAAAAAGAATGTATTTGGAACGGTGTACATTTCATTCATGGTGGAATGGGACGGTAGTGTTTCACAAGTGGTGGTAGAAAGAGGCGTGAAGAATGGTCCAGGGCTAGATAGAGCCGCGGCTCTAGCTGTGAATAATCTCGGATTCTTCCGCCCCGCCCAAATGAACGGAAAAACCGTAAGATACCGCTACCGAGTTCCAATCAAGTTCACGTTGCGGTAGGCTGTTGGCTATTGGCTATTGGCTTTTGGCTGTAAGCTGTAAGCTATAAGCTATAAGCTATAAGCTATAAGCTATAAGCTATAAGCTATAAGCTATAAGCTGTATAGTTGAAATAAATAGGGGGGTAAATTACAAATAATAAATCTACCCTCTAAAATCTCCCCTTTTAAATTTACCCTCTACCCTAACGAACCCGTCCTTTCTCCATATCCGCTCCTCCTGCGTTTCGGGCTTTTAGGGATTCGCCTTTGGAGAAACGGTAGGTGAATGAGAAGGCTACTACTTGGGTATCGAAGCGACTCTTCCAACTTGCGGTGGATTCTCCTAGTCCTAAGATGTCGCCGCCGGGACGATTGGTGTGGAAGAGATCGTCGCAGGAAAGTTTTATCGTGCCTTTGCCTTTCATTATTTTTCTTGAAACACCCGCGCGAGCTGTTCCCACGCTGATGGTCTTAAATTGTCCTGAAACGATGCGCGTCATATATGTACCGCCCAATTCAGCTCCCCAGCCTTTATCGCTCGCCCAAATCAAGTTAGGGCCCACATACCAATACGTTCCTCTGTTGTCGAGGAAGCGACCGTTGAGATCCGACAAAACAATATTCGTCATCACTTCAGTATAGGCTTGGAAAGTGAATTGATTTTTGAATGGAATATTCGCATTCATCGCTACACCATACGAATGCTGTTTGCCCAAGTTACCGGGACGACTATAGAAAATAGTGGAGTCCTGACTGATGATTTCATTCATCAAATCTTTTTGGTAACTGTAGAGTAGAGTAGTGGTGATTTTGTTTTTGTACGTGTAAGAGATGTCAGTGTTGTACGTGAAAGTCGGCACTAGGAAAGGGTTTCCGGAGTACAACGTGAATTTGTCCAATGGATAGGTGAACGGATTCATGTCCTGATAATTCGGACGATCGATTCTTCTTCCTGCATTGAATGTGAGCACGTGATTGCCTAATGTGTCAATCATATACATCGCGAAGACAGTGGGGAATAAATTCGAAAATTCTCTAGTGAATGTTGAGTCGGGCTTGATCAAATTGCCTTTTTGATCTCCTTCAATTTGTGTGGTTTCTTCTCTTAATCCAATTTGAACGCTGTACTTCGCTTTGCTCAATGTTAGGGCTACGTAGGCGGCGCTGACGTTTTCTATGTAAGTGAAATCATTGCTGAAATCATAGTTCGGCGTTAGTATTCCATTTTCTTCATTTTGAAAATCGGCTTTGTTTCTTGTTTGAACATTACTCAATTTCACTCCTGTTTCGAAATTCAAATCTTCTCGCAATGGCTTTGAATAATCGGCTTTGAAAGAGTAGATGTCTACTGTGGATGGGAGCGAACTTATAAGATTCGTCGCAGATTCGATTTCATTGGTTGGTGAGTAAACGGTATTGATCAATGACTGATCGATGCTTGATCTGTAGTTGAGGTAATCGGCGTTCACACTTACATTCTGACCAAGTGAATCTATCTTGTAATTGAAGTTGAAATTATAGTTCTGATTCTTGAATATTCTATCTAATGGATTGTACGCAACGACCGTTCCTGTGGGCAGCGCCAATTCATCTGCGAGCAGTGATTCATTCAAATTTTTATTGAATGTTTTGGAATGAAAACCTCCGGCAGAAAGTCCCATTGTGATTTTTGGAGTTGCGTAGAAGTCAACACCCACGCGGCCGTTGAAGTTGTCGCCTCCTGAGCGCAACCATGTGTGTTGTTTGAATGCGCTCGCGAAAGTTCCGTCCTCGTTGTAAAAGTTTCTTTTGATATTAAGATCTTGATAGGTATTGTTTTTTACATAAGAACCATTCGCAAAGAAGTTGAACTTATTGATGCGGTAGCTTAAGTTGAATGAGGCATTTGATTTTGGATAAAAACCTTGGAGATAAGAAGCGGAAACGCTGCCGTTCCAACCTTTCATTTTGTTTCTTTTTTGACGAATAACAATAATTCCCGAATTGCCTTCTGCATCATACTTCGCTCCGGGGTTGGCAATGATTTCAATCGATTCAACGGCAGAAGCGGGCATCGCTTTTAGTGCGCTCGACAAATCTTCACCACTTAGATACATCGGTCTTTCATCGAGGTAGACTTGCACACCTTGACGACCGCGCAATGAAATTTCATCATTGGTTCCAACTGTCACACCTGGTGCGCGCTGCAGAACATCCCATGCTGTTGATCCTGCAGTGGTGATCAGTGCGTCTGGGTGCATGACAATCTTATCTGCTTTGATTTCAATAAATGATTGCATCGCGGTGATCACTATTTCTCCAGTGGTTTGTGCGGTGGCAAACAAGATGATGTCATTCGGGAAACTCCACTCTGTGATGTCTGTTGGGAGATCAATATTGTCACTTGAATAGCTTGCGAATCCAAGGTTTGAGAAAGAGAAGAAGTAATTTTTACCTGGAATATTTTCAAAGAAAAATTCTCCTTTTTCATCCGTGAATGTAGATTTTACCAAAGTAGAATCTTCGCTTGAGAAGATGCAACTCAGCACCATTTCAATAGGTTTTTGTTCACCATCGACCACACGGCCGCTTATTCGAATTTGACCGAAGGATGAATATTCCAAAAAGAATATGGAAAGGAGTGCAAGCGTATATTTTAGTCTCATTTGAAGAGTTGGCGGTTTTGGGTTGGAGCAATAGAGAAGAATGCTTTGTAAGCTTTGCTAAATGTATGAATATCTGAAAATCCCGATTCATAGGCCGCTTGAGTTACATTCGCCTTTTTATTATGAAGTAGAAAGCAGCTATACCAAAGTCTTTTTTTCAATAAATATTTATACGGACTTTCACCGAATACATATTTGAAATTTCGGAAGAACTTGAATTCAGACATGCCAGCCTGTGTTGCAATTTCTTTAACAGCAAGAGTCTTTGTGAAATTTTCATCCATAAATAATTTTGCCGAGATTAATTTTTTTAGCTCTGCAGAAGGCATTGAAATGTTGTTCTTCCGCGCCTTTAGCGTTGGCCATTCAAAGCCGAGATGATCTTGAATAACACGTTGGCCTATTTCAAAATAAAATTCATTTGTAATCACGCGTTCCTCTTGCGGCGAATTTATCAACGTGGCTGCACATTGCTGCATGTATCGTCCAACGTGCGTTTCCTCAGCCTTAGTAGTATTTACGCCATAGTCTTTTGAATGCATTACATGTTCGAGCGAGCGAATAACTTGATCTGAATAATGACCAAAATCTTCATGCGCTATGGTAGATAATGTTTGAATATCGATATCGATGCATATTCCTTCAACAGGTTTTTTACTATCAATTTCTACAAAGCCTTCGCAGTTGTGATTGGCTTGTAAGTAATGATTTTTTTGCAATGAATATTTTTCGCCATTGATGAGGTATTGTTCATTTCCTTCAATGACATATTTTATCGAGAATCCGCGAAACCTTATCCTGCCTAGGTATTGGGCAGAAGAAGAAAAAGCCATCACGTTCCCATTGGTGGGAATGGGAACATGAGGCTTGTGTGTGTCGGATAGATAGAAATACATAAACTATCGATGCATCGGAATAGGGGAGGAAGGTCGTAAATCTTCCAATGATTCCTTTATGATTTTAATACTTTAACGATTGAGGAATTTCCATTCGGTGGAGAGCATTTGAAGTAATAGATCCCCGTAGCATAATTTTGAATATTCATTTCCACCAATTGTTGAGAAGAACTTGAACGATTGACTTGGAGAATTTCCAATCGTTCTCCGAGTTCGCTTATAACTTCAATCGTGATTATTTCATTTGGTTGGAAAGCGGAGATATCAACGCTTGTGACACCATTGGTCGGGTTGGGGTAGATTGAAATTTCGGGGGAATGAGGTTCCGCATCAAATTCAGAAACGTTCACCAAACCAGACTCTGTTATGTGTTGAAGTAGCTCGCGCACCACGGGAATGAGATCCCACGAGATATAATCTGCGTCATTTCCACATACTGTAATACTAATATCAAGAGCAGGGAAATAACATGAGCTCGCGCAATAGGCAAGGTCACCGCCGTGACCGTAACCGGTGTATCCAGCGAATGTTTTTTTATTGAGACCAAGACCATACGTTGTGCTTGGTAGTCCAGGTGCGGTCATTGTGGTTTGCGCATCCTCGAGCGTGGCCGGTTGTAGCAAGTCACCGCGCATATAAGAGTGCATCCATTCGGTGACATCTTCTGGAGTAGCGTAGTAACCGCCTGCGGCACCTGCGATAGAATTAAGTGAGAGATAACTTTGATAAAAGAAATGCGCGTCTTGTGTTTCGCCCGTTCCGAATAAGTCCATCCAAACGTGTGCGATGGGTTGGTTGAAATCTTCGAATGCGGGTATACCGAATGAAGTTAGATTTAGTGGAGTGAAAAATCTATTTCTGTATTCGGTGTAATACGGGTTTCCTGTAGCAGCTTCGATAATCATTCCGAGTAGGAAGTAGTTCGTGTTGCAATACGACCATTGAGCGCCGGGAGTGTTGTTTGGTTCATCGAGGAAAGTATCGAGTACTTCTTGCGCCGACCAGATATGACTAACATCGCCGAGCATTTCATTTTGAAGATTCGGGTTCGTCATCACATCATAGAGTCCGCTGGTATGTTGAAGCAGTTGTCTGATGGTGATATCCGGATTAACGAATTCCATAGTTGGCAGCCAGTCGTGAATGCTATCTTCGATAGAGAGCGTGCCTTCATCATGGAGTTGCAGTATACAAGCCGAGGTGATGGTTTTGACTACGCTGCCGATGAGGTAGGTGTCGGAAGTGGTGGCGTTGACTGCGGGAGAAACAGAAGAGATGCCCGATACATTTTTCCATATAGCACCATCATGGAATTTGATGGCGGCGCTGAGTGATTTAGCGGGAACAACAGTGTGCATGCTATCGAGCGTGTGATCGAGGATATCGATCAAAGGTTGCGGCACCGTTTGGGAGACAGATTGTAGGTTTAATAAAAGTGAAAGAGCGAGTAGAGAAAGGGTCCTTTTTATATTCATGCAGAGGGGTAATGTTTCCTCAAAGCTAGAAGAAAGAGCGCCCAAAGATTTGTCAAATCCTGCTTCTATGATGAACGGCAATTAGCGCTGCGGAGTGGATGAAGCGCGAAGCGCTATTGTTGATTTTTTATTTTTTATTTTTGATTTGAGAACGGTCCCTGAGCTTGTCGAACGGGGTATTTATGATTTGAGAACGGATGCTATAGCTTTCGAAATCGTAATAGCCCCAGAGGGGCGGTATTGTAATAGCTCGAATAGAGCGTTGTCGTTAAAAGCCCCAGAGGGGCGGCATAGAATTGTTTGATTTAATTGGTTTGTACAATTCCCATTTCAATCCTATATTAGTCTCGAAGAACTGCCAACTACCTACTACCAACCACCAATTTTCATCAATTAAAAATGCGTTTGACACTGACTCTTTTCGTAATTATTCTGCTAGGGTGTAGTTCCCTGCGACGGAGTGAGGATATAGGTTATGCAAAGAATAAAGAACAGATTTCGGCATTTTATGAAGAGAGAAAAGCTTGGGATTTTGTGAAGTCTGATAGTATTTGGAATGATTTACAGAGTGAAGATTCTCTTTTAATAATAGAGTTAATAGAGAATAGAAGGTTTTATTCAGAAAACAAATGGGTATGGTTCAGTAGAAATAAGAACTTCTTTCTGCAAGAAATATCTGATCCTCGGAGATACGTTGTTTATACAATTTGTCTTTTATTTTATGGAAATCCCGACTATTTTGAATGTTATCCAAAATGGGTAGATAATTCATTTAATGAAAAGCATGACTTTGATCAAATTTGGGAGGCCATTGACAAATGGAAAGTTGAAATGCAAGCATGCGGGTTGGATTCTATGAGAAATCAAGGTAAAGATCCACTGTATTATTCTAACCAAAAATTAATGAAAGTAGATAATGAAGTTTCGTTTGACTAGAAGGACTAAGGTTAAACTACCGGTTACCAACTACCAACTACCAACTACCAACTACCTACTACATACTACCTACTACATACTACCAACAACCATTTCCTATGCAAATCGAAAAGAGAATTATCACATTGCTATTACTGATCATAGGTATTGATTCTGTTGGACAGTCGCAGCAGGGGTTGGATTCTACTTTGTGCTCTAAGTTCACGCAATTGGCTTATGAGAAATTGGAGAACGACTCTATTTACATTCCTCATAAACTAATACATCTTTCACCTACAGCTACTAAAATTCTAGAATTGGATTACGGGTTTAATGAAGCAGACTATTTGAAAGGTGATGTCATTCCGAATGAAACTATTTGTTTTGACCAAGTCATGATAAACAAGATTTCTGAAAAGTATGGAGTTGATTTTCTTTCTAAAGTGATTAATGAAGCTGATAGTTTGGATAAGCTAAATATTGGCTATCGTCCTGCGATGCTGAGAAATTATAGTTCCGTTGAAGAATGTTTTTTCAAGAATTTCACCATGTCGGATTATTTGCGAATAAATAAGGACAAGTTGATAGTTGTCACCTTTGAAATAGATTCATCAGAAAAGTTAGTGAATTTGGCAATTTTCGAAGGCTCTTATTCAACCTTATTGATTTCTGAGATGTCACAGAATGCTTTGAGGGATGAAGTAATTCGAGTAATGGGAAATGCCAATGATTGGCGCGCCGCAAGAATTAGAAATTCAAATATTTCGGAGAAGATAGTAGTAGTAATTAGTCACCTAAATTTTTTGTAGATTGAACAACTCTTTAAAAGCTTTAAATTTATTCGATAAATATCTCGTTTTGACCAACTACCAACTACCGGTGACCAACTACCAATAATATGAGAATAGTAATTTTACTACTTCTATGGCTTCTAACAGCGGGGTTTTCCTTTAGACCGCGCGAAGAACTATACCTTAATGAACCCATCTTTGAAATTTGTGAAACCAAGGAATTTCAAGCTCATTTTTATTTTAACAAATATCAAGGACCGTTTTATATTTATCAAGGTAGAAGTCTCGGTTTATATCGAACAGAATTGGAGCGTGAGATATCCAATAGAATGGTAGTATTTACAGAACAGGATATGAAGACCCCTGATCAAGTAGAAGTTGTAAGTTATCATTTCATTGAAAACTTGTATGAGGTTGTGCTACTTCATAGAGCTTCAAACTCTACCGTTCAATTGGTTTTTAAGAAAAAACGAAATGGTTTTAAGCTTTTAAAAGCGCGATATGGGGTTTTCTGATGAAAAGGAAAAACAAATCATCTTTAATATTGAGCAAAAGAGTTGGGCTTTTTGTTTTGCTTTTGGCTATTGTTTTAGTTGAAGTGAATTGTGGTCCTTCGGATAGGGAATTTCAAGCTTTTATTGATGCTAAAGCCGATAGTGTATTTAGCTCCTTTGATACTTCAGAAGTAGCCTATGCTCGTTCATTGAGATTAAATGGAGGTGAAATAGAAAGTAGGGTGACAGAGCAAGGTATGCTTTACTACGGTGATGAAGGTTTTGTTCTGTGCAAAGTAGAAGATGACACGTATTCTATGAAGTATAATTATAATGATTTGGTTTACGAACGGGTCGTTCATTCGAATAATGAGATTCAGTCTTTGAGAATATGGGCTATAAAGAATGATTGCATCTATTACGAAGTTAAATTGGGCTCAGGAATGGTTGAGTATTACTCTTTCTTCCAGAATAAACCTACATTTCGAATAAAGTATGATGCGTATGAGTATTAATCTTCTGCGGACTGAATTTATTTCTCCCATAAATGGAGGCTATTTGAAATTGCTTGTCTCCATGGCCTTTCTGCTCGGTTTTCAAAATGTGAAAGCACAAGATTGCAATGTTGACTCTGTGTTTTTTAATCAGTCAACACTTAAAGGAATTTTAAAAAAATGTAATTTGGAAGAAAAAGGAGTAGTGCGTTTTCGAGTAGCTAAAGATGATAAAGGACTTAATGTTATTGGTGTTTATCTATTTCTGGAATCTCATGAAGAGTCTATCTTTTTGAAAATTGAACCAGTGAAAGTGACCAGTAACTTAACTACGCAAGTGGGAGCTTGCAAGGATTTGCACGACCTTCCGAAAATAATTTTGCGACGAAAGATATTGCAGCAACTCTATTGCGATTCACCTTGGAATTGACGTGTGTTTTAGGTCAGTATGTATCGGATACTGATTAGGAATCCTTGGATCACATGATATTTAAGAATAAGTAATTAGAACAAAATGAAAATTCACTGATTAATGAAAAGTTTGATTTTAACGATGATGGTGGTTTTTTCGCAGTTCGAGCCGGGCACATCTGGTGCCGGGGAATGTTCAGTGGCATGGGGGTTAAAGTTTGCCAGAAATAGAGGGGTTATTTCCACTGAAGCAACAGAGGAATTGAACAAGTGTGTGAATGACTATAGGATTTCTCAAAGCAATATGGATGCGGAGTTGGATTGCCGCATTCAAATTAGAATTGTGAAAAATCAAGGTGAAAATGATAGTGTGATAATAGAGCGAACCAGAGCTATAAATGATTTTTTCAGAAAAAATTATTCAGACACCATTAATGTCTTGTATCGGATTGAGAATGTTGAAAAATCAGATATACGTTTTCTGAATACCACCATAGGGATCGATTCAGTATTCGGTGCCGTTGCAACATTGATTCTAATTGAATAATGGTGCAGGAAGGACATTCTTTGAATCAAGTCAACATCTTTTTCTACCAACTACCAACTACCTACTACCAACTACCTACTACCAACTACCTACTACCTACTACCAACTACCAACCACTTCTATTAAATGAAATTCTCCCTGACCGCAATTAGTGTTCTTCTTCTCAATACTAGTTCGTATTGCGGAGTATTAAAGCCTCCTCGGTTGGGCATAGCGCTGGGTGCAAATGGGCTAAGTTTTTTTGGAGAAGCAAGAATCAGCAAAAGCTTAAGTTTTCGCGCGGGTGGGGAAATTGTCAATTCAATATCTCCTGGCTTTTGTGCAGGATTGGGCTTTAATCCGAAACTGATGGTGTTTCGCAACGTATTCTTAGAAGGCGCTTTGAGCTATTCTTATTTCTACAAATCCGACGTCTCTTATGAAATTGACAATACTTTTCTGACTTATCAAATTGGTCGTGGCAACTATGTATTGCCTCAATTGGAATTATCATGGTATGGTAAAAAGGGGAGTGAAATTGAACATGATCAAATGTTCAATTTCAGCAAGATTCATTTTTATTTCGGAAGGACGTTTTTTCTCAATACTGTCTCTGTGATGGAAGAGAACAAAATATATTTGGAAAAACAAAACCGCATTATGGAGAAACGTTTCGATGATCGTTTCATATTTGGGTTTGCGATAACCTGCTCTTTAAAGGCCTTTTCGAAAGAGAAGTAATTTCGACTTCACCAATTTTTAAATAAATGAGAGTTGTTGTTTTTTTATTATTCCTCACTCTTGGCATTTCACAGAGATTGGTTTCTCAGAACTGTCTGATAAGTTATACTTTACGTTTTGACGCAGAGTTAGAGCAAATCTGCGGATACTCTGAGTTTACGGTGCTGTATTATTTGGATTCGACTTTTGGAGAACCTCAAAGGATATATACTTTTTCTCGATACAAAAATTCTGTTTGGGAAGAGGTGGAGTTTCCTATTTACAATGAAACTTATAAAAAGCTTAAGAGGATTCAAAGGATAATATACAATCATCGATACATGGGAGGCCACTCATGTTCTCACACTCCAGAGGAGATTATAGAGGATTCTGTGCACGATGGCTGGTACATCCATTTAATCAGCCCCAAAAGGAATTGTGGTAAAGGCAGGAAAATTCCTTATTTCAATATTCATAATGTCTATGGAAAGGACAAGATATTAGGTTCATTGCGTTTCAAGATCGAACAGCGGAGGATGCAAAAGGTGAATGAGCTTATTCTTGAGTTGATATAGTTTTTTTATAATTATAAAATGAAATTTGTAAAAGCTCGATATGATTTGAAAGTTGCAACATCACTGATTGTTTTCGCGTGCCTTTTTTCTTTTGTGCGATGCACCAATGCCCCCGTGAATATTGCGACAATAAAAGTTTCGTCTTTGCAGGAGTTGGAGAACATACAAGATGTTGATTCTATTGGACTTCTTGTCATTAATTTGGACTCCTCTTTTTCGCTAAATGAAACGGCCGATATTCTCAATGAAATTGCTATTACGAATCTTGAAATTGGGGGCAGAGAGGTAGTTTGTCAGAAGAGTATCAAAATAAACGGACTTCGAACTTTGAGGGTTACTGGGCCGGATGAAATAGATCTTTCGGGTTTCCAGAGCAATGGAGAATTAGAATATGTTTTTTTATGTTCCAATTGTTTCAAAGGTTTGGGCTTTATTGTGGATTCTGAGGTGAAGGATATTGGACTTCATTCATTAAATGACAGTATACCCGCAGCTCTCAAAGGAATGAACGGAGTTAGAAGATTAACTTTGATTGGATCGGGAATTTGTAGCTCAAAAGAATTGATTGAAAATTTGCCACGAAATCTGAGTTCTCTCAATATCCAGTCAGCTTGTGATAACAATATTCTGTCCGAAACAGAATTACAAAGTATATCTCAAGTACTAGGTATATCTATTGATCAGATAGAAAGGTAAAACATATGAAACTATTACAACATTGCTAAATGCCAATCAAAACGATAATAGTCGCACTTTTTTCTTTCTGTGTCTATCAAGTTAAAGCGCAAAATATTTTTGGACCAAATGAATCTGATAATGCACTGATAGCATTGGAACATCTTTTTAAAATGGATTCTATTCAGTCTAATTGCTGGCATCCTGTTTCTGATACAATACGATTTGAAGATGAGTATGTGATTGAAACATGGTCAAGTAATTCTAATGAAGTTCGTGTCAGGTTAGAATTGATAGAAGGCGGTGTTTATACAATCTTACTGCGAGGATTGTGTTTTGAGATTTCTAGTCCCCATTATATCATTCAGGGAAAGATGGCAACGGATAGAAAATCGATACGTTCACTAAAATACACCTACGACGATAAGCATTGCAGAGTGTTAAATAGAGATCAAAAGCTTTCATTTAGAAATAGGTTTATTCGAAAGAGTAAGTCTTTTCCTGAAAAATCACTCAATGCCGAAACCGCTGCGGCTATTTATAATCTGACATTGAAATATTTGATGATCGAGGTGTAATCGAATTAAATTTGTTAAGAAGCATTTCACTTAGAACTATCAATTCAAAACCCTATGACTAGAATATTTTCCATTTTCGTATTCGCTCTTCTGCTTTTTGGATGCAACGATAGTTCAGTCGAGTGCAAGAGCGACGTTATTAAGGATGTGACCATTCAGACATGCTATGGTATTGATGAATCCATTCTGCTTGGAGGTGGAGATTTTACATTTGTAAACCATGCTGACACTATTCATATAACTGTAAGCAACCCTGAAAGGATGGGAAATAAGTTGGATTTTAGAAGGCTTCTGTTTTCAAAAGGAGGTAAGTTTTTAGATAGCGCTATTTTTGGAATAAAAGAAAATCTCATTTATTTAGCTATTGTGCGAGAGCGAATAGATTCGTTGACAAACGAACTTAGAGTAGACACCCATAGAATGAAAATTAATGGTGAGAACGAGGATAATAGTCCATTAGATGAATATGACCCCTGCAGGTTTTCTCTAAGATCTAAGGAAAGGAAACAATCTCACAATGGACTTGATTACTATCGCATCGAACTGAAGCACCCAAATGACTACCACGGTGAGCAGTTGATTTGTGAAGGTGTAGAAAAGGTGGATCTTTGGATGACCAATTTAGAACATCCGAAGATTGTGGCTTTGCAATTTAAAGGTGACATATATGCCTTGGTAAATTCAGATCGTTAATCTTGTTTATTTTTCAAATATTAAAGGTAAAAGTCCTATCATTTCAGATGATATTATTTATATTTAGAACCTAGAAACTAGAAAATGAATTTCCCTAGGACGTATTTATCTTTAATCATGAGCGGTGTATTTGTTGCCATGTTGCAATTCATTGCACTCAGCGGCTTCGGACAATTTGTTCATGATGCTATTGATCCAGAATTTCGATTTGGGTCTTTAAAGTATAATCCTGAATTCCAACCTTATTTTGAGCTTCATCCTATTTTACCCGACTCTGGGCAAGTAGTGACTGTGACAGAAGAAGATGAGTTAGTTCTCGACACTATATTTCGCATACACCGAAAAAGTAAAGAATTATTTCTTTTTGAGAGAAGCGGTCGTGAAATTTATAAGTACTATCGAATGTCTTTACCCATTGATAGTTGTTTTCAGCTTTTTAAGAATAACTATGATTACTACACTGTTGTTGGTTCTGATGGATATTTGATTGCTGATGAATTTAGAGTAAAGCAAATGAAGTTTGATACTTCAGGCATTTGTTGTTCTTATGATATCATATATAAAAGTGATGCCCGCTCAGGTAAATCCAGATTTCACAAGGATTCTATTCAAATATTTGATAACAACTTGCTTGTTTATACCATTCATCATGATAATTTCGGTAACATTGATTCTATAATAGATAATTATTATAAAGCCGAATTTTCGAAGGTGGTTTTTCTGAGACATCCTTTTTATAATACTCTCACAATTGAAGAATACTCACTGAGTAGGAAGAGTAAAACTGATGTTTTTGATAATGCAGAAGCGTTTGCATACGACAGTCAAGGTCGCATATCTTATTTGGTTTTAAATCATGGCATTCATGAAGGGCATTGGTGTGAGGTATATAACTATTTGTACTTAGACAATGGCAATGTGAATTGTTTAAGAAACTATCCTGGTCTAACTAGAATTCTGCACTACACAGTAGAGTCGAGTGGGGATTGATTATGGTAAGAATCGGAATTAAAAACTATGGCCAAATTTATCAAGCTATTTCTATTCGTTTTCTGCGTCAGCTACCAAGCTTCGTCCCAAAGCCCGCTAGTGTTTTATATTCCGAACTTGGAGTGGGAGCAGGAGTTGGAGGTGGATTCTTCGACAGTTTTTGTGACATGGTGTTCAACCGATTTTATCATCTTCGACAAAGCGGATTCGAGTTATTACTTTTGTTCGAGTGGTGTGAATTATCAAATAGATGACAGCACTTTGTCTTTGGCGGTAGAAAGTGTTGCGATGTGGAGGATACAAAAACGGAATTTCTTTAAATTACCTCAGCTTAAGTCCATATATAGTGAGGCTATTTTTAAGAAAACAAAGAAATGGTCGAAGGTTGAGCAATTGTCCTTTGCAGAAAATATGATCCTTCTTAATGGAGTGACCTATACCGTTTGGAATGGGAACGTAAATTTCAATAGATTGAAACAATTTCAAGAATGTAAAAACTAGAAAAGTATGTCTATGCCATTCAAACTGATATTTTTTACTTTCCTATTCTTACAGTCTCATGCAATCTGGGGAAATGAGGTGGTAATCATTGATTCATATTCCGTGGAGTCTTGTTTCAAAAGCGAGGAAAATCAATTGTATTGGAAAGACTTTGTTCAACCGGAGAATGCCGGACATTTTTTCGAAGATACCACCGATTGTGTGCTACGACTAATGTCTCGCGGGAGTTTAGTCGATATGGGAATTTCGTATGAGCTTTATACATTCAAATTTAAGCACCGTACTATTCAGGACCAGTATTGTTATGAAGCCTGGTTGAAGGTGTTTGATAAAACAGGTTTGATCTCCTATGACTTGGTGTATTCTCTGAAGGATTGTTGTTTTTCAAGTGAGAATGTTAGGTCTGTTCTTTTTTCCAATCTGGTTCTTTGTCGGATCACTGAAAATGATAAGGTGATTATTGATTTGAAAAATTCATCTTCGAATTTGATTCTGTATGATACAAAAGCCTTTGCCATAAATGACCTTATAAGTCGCAATTGGAATATTCGAGATATTGGACCAACAGTGCTTTCTTCCGATTACCCAGAGAGTTTCAGCGTAGGAGACGTACTTCCTGATTTTAATACTAGTGATACTGACTTTATATGTTTGGGAATAAGAAGGCGTTTGTTGGGCGGTTTCGAAGTTGTAGGCTATAAGAAAAGCGCGAATGCAGCCAATAGCAGAAGTATCAATAATTTTGAATTACGGACTTATAATAGGAAGTTTGAGCTTGTTAGAGTCAAAGCATATAATTCATCAAAATAGAATTTTGTAGATCCATTGCCTGAGAATCTTTTGAATAATGATTGAATGAGAAATAGAAATTGAGCCAACGAATTTCAAATATCACTTTTTCAAGTAAAATATTTCTTGCTGTCTTATGCATTGCGGCCTTGGGTATTATTGGCTGTGGAGGAGGAGAAGTCAATATTTCAGGTCGTTATTATCGCGTTGATAAACGGAATGAGTACTATGACATAGATTTTGAAACGAAAACCTTTACTCATCAACTGAAACTGCGCCGATGCAGCTATATTGACTCAGGATCAATTACATTTTTGGAAAGTTCAGGGGATTTAATAATTGATACAGAAAACTGGCCAATCTCTGATACAACATGCAATAGCCTTATGAAAAGGAGTTCAACGATATTTCATTTAAGAGAAGGAGTCTTAGATTTGGGAGAATCCTCTTTTAGCTATATAATGGAAGGATATAATTATTGAAGAATGAGTGGAGTTAAATCATTGCCTTTACCCCCAAAAGAAAATCGAACCTTTTCACAGGAATATCGGACTTATCAAATACCTAATTTTTGAGAAATCTAGTTCTTTATTAGCCTAAGGTATGGAAAGCGTCCATTTCTTATCTTCGCTTTACGAATAATATTTCTCCCTATGAAAATTTTTACTTGTGCGTTTTTCTTTATTTGTTCGAGCTTGAATCTTTTTTCCCAAGCCGGCCAAGTCGACCTATCGTTTAATGCTGCTGACTATGGCTATAATAGTGGGATAAGCGCAAATAACTCCATTACCTCGATTGCGCGAACATTGGATAACAAGATCATTATCGGTGGTTATTTTACCAGTTACAATTCGTATCCTCACAACCATCTTGCTCGAATAGATCAAAATGGTGTCATAGATTTGACCTTCGATATTGGTGCGGGGTTCAATGATGATGTGAAAAAAGTCAAGGTTCAATCGGATGGTAAAATTGTAGTCTCTGGAGTTTTTACCTCCTACAATGGAAACAGCGCGAACAAATTGGTACGATTGAACGCTGATGGTTCTTATGATAACACATTCAATTATGGCACTGGTGCTAACTCTATCGTCCAAGATTTCACTATTCAAGATGATGGTAAAATACTTGTATTCGGAAATTTTACGAGTTTTAGCGGACAGGCTGCGAAGAGAATAATTCGATTAAATCCGGATGGCTCCATTGATACATCTTTTGATACATCAATCGGTGCAGATACTAATTTTATCACCTGTGCTATTGAATTAGCAAGTGGTAAAGTAATAATTGGAGGTAACTTTAACTCATTTAATGGTATGCCCAGTTCTGGACTGGCTTGTCTGAATAGCGACGGTTCTTTGGATGCCAATTTTTCGGCTAACATAGGAACAGGACTAAATAATATAAATGACTTAGTGGAAACGTCTGATGGAAAAATTATAGCGGTAGGATATTTCAGCAATGTTCCAGGGATTCCATCCAATTGGATAGTTCAATTTAATACCGATGGAACCGTTGATTCTTCTTTTAACACTGGAACGTCTTTCAATGATAATTGCAATGAAGTGGTTATTGATGATCAAAATAGAATAATTGTATTAGGAACATTTGATACCTATAACGGAGCACCTGCAGCTCAGATATGCAGATTATTGAGTGATGGAACATTGGACCCAACTTTTACTAGTGGAACCAATTTTGTTGGATTAACGATGCCCCTTAGCCCAATCTTCATGGAAGATGGTGAAATTATGGTTTGTGGAGGTTTCACAACTTACGCAAATGAACCAGAAAAGTATATAGTGCGTTTGAATACTGACGGAAGCTTAGATACTGGTTTCAATCCAAAAACAGCTTTTAATTCTGGTTCCGTGAGAGCGGTAAAACAGCTGAATGATGGACGCATTGTAATTGGTGGTCAATTCGATAATTATTTCGGTGAAACGGTGTACGGCCTCATCATGACGGATGCCAACGGAGTGCGCGATATGTCGTTTAATATCGGAACAGGAATTCTCCCCATCACCGGATATATTAACTGCATTGAACAAGGCGCAAACGATGATATTATTATTGGAGGAACTTTTACCTCGGTGGATGGACAGGCCCTGACGAATTTTGCTGTCATTAGTACAGATGGAATTGTGAATAATACGATCAATCCGAATCCAAATGGAATAGTCAATGCTATTCTAGTCGCGTCGAACAACGATTTGATTGTAGGGGGGGCATTTACGAATATTGATGGGCAGAATGATGGATACTTGGTGCGTATGAATCAATTTGGTCAGTTGGTAAATAATAATTCCAATGGAGCACTAAATGGCGCAGTAAATGACTTGGCTTGGTTGGGCGATGGTTCTTTCATTGCCGTTGGTTCCTTTACTCAATACCTATCGAGTACTGAAAATAAGATAATTCGAATAAATGCAGCGGGTAATCCTACTTCAGATTTTCCAGGAACTGGTTTTTCAGGAACATTGCATGCCGTGGCAGTTCAAGACGATGGTTCTGTTGTTGTCGGCGGAAATTTCGGCTCTTATAATGGAACATTAATAAATAATCTATTGCGCTTCAATAGTGCGTTACAAATGGATCCCACTTTTGATATTGGAGTTGGGACTGCGAACTCAAATGGTATAGGACAGATAAACGACATTATTATCGACAGTGGAAATAAGATTGTAATGGCAGGGGCTTTCAACTTGTATGACAATCAAACAGCTGGATATATAGCTCGACTCAACAACGATGGTAGTTTGGACAATACTTTCGAAACAGGATCGGGAGCTGACTTTGATATCGAATCTGTCATTCAACTGGAGGATGGAAGATATTTAGCAGGTGGCTTCTTCAAATCATTCAATGGAATTGGACGAAACAGAATAGTGGCTATTAATAGTTGTAATTCGACCACAAGTTCCATTAGTGAAACAGCTTGTGATTCGTATACCTTGAATGGTCAGGAATACACTGTTTCGGGAAACTTTGAACAAGTATTAATGAATTCAACCGGTTGTGATTCGTTGGTTTATTTGAACTTAAATATTTTACAATCGAGCAGTTATTCAATAGACGCGAATTCTTGTGGTCCTTATTTCTATAATAATATTCAGTACAACAATTCTGGGGTATATGAAATACTTTATGAAAATAGTGTAGGCTGCGATTCCATTGTCACTTTAGATCTGAACGTTGTCAATTTGAATATGAATGTTACACTGAATAATAGTGTATTGTCCTCAAGTGAGGCTGGTGCGCAGTATCAGTGGATAGATTGCACCAATGGAAGTGTAGAAATCCCTAATGCGACTAACCAAACGTACTCGCCAACGGATAATGGAAGTTATGCTGTATTTGTAACAGAAAATGGATGCACTGATGTAAGTGAATGCGTTGATGTGACAACGATTATTGGTGTAGAAGAAATGTCTGTTTCAGATGTTGTGAGTGCATATCCTAATCCTTTTGCAGATCAATTGAATATTGTCTTTAGTAATGGTGGAATGTTTAAAGTAGAAGTACTTAATGCGATGGGTGAAGTTGTTATACTTGAATGGAGCTCGCATTCTTTGAATTTAGATGTTTCATCACTACCACGCGGCGCATACACGTTGAGGGTGTCGAATGAACAATTTGAGCATTCTCAGGTGATTCTGAAGTAGTGATTCTTGGATAAGTTTCCTTGCCTTACAGCGTCTAAAACAAGCTACCGAATACTTGTTGGATGATCTCCGATGATAATATCAGAGAAGGCGTAGTGCGTTTCGTGAAAGATGACCGTGGACTGGCCATTTGGAGTGCAGCTTACTTCAATGATTTAATTGAGAGGAAAAAGGATAGTCAAGTTTCTTTGGGTTACTTTTATGTGCTGCAAAAAAGCAAGAGTCTATTTTCGAGTAGTATTCTTAAATGAAATTGTTATTTCGATATGAGCTATAAAAAGTCATTTATAATACTATTGTTGATTTCAGTTCTTTTTGCTGCCTATGGTTTTGTGCAGCAAGAAAAAGACGAGGTCACAATTAGTGAAATACAGCTTCCTCTTTCCTTTGAAAAGTTTTCTTTGGACGACATAATGCAATGTCAGGAATGTGCAGTTAAAACAATGGATTTGTCAAACTACCCGATAAAGACCTTTTTCAGGGATGTATGGGTTCTCGCGGATGATTCTCTAATGGTAAGCGAACCTCCGGTTGACTTCAAAGGAAACGTCTTAGTGAAAACAAAAATTGGTGGAGAAACACGAAATTTCTTGTTGGATTCCAAAAGCAGAGTTTATTCTTTTGAGGATAAGTACTACAGGCTATCTGATTTGAATTATGCGCGTTTGGTTGATGTGGCTTGTGTTTTTTGATAGAATTTAGACCGATAAATGATTAGATCTTTTCTAATAGTTGTTGTCTTTGCAATGTTCGGCGGGAATACGCTGAGCGGTCAGGGGAACTTTATTTTTTCTCATGAGTTGATTGACGGCTCGATTAACGTTAATGTAGAGTTTACTTATGTGAATTCAACAGATTCAAGTGTTTACTTTTATTCTTTCTCTAATCCGATAGATTCTTCGAGAGGTAATGGGGTGTATTACTTAAATGGAGTTGCCAATTTTGAAGGGTATTTTTCTGGCGACAATAGAAATGAGATTCGAAAGAGTCTGAATTATAGTTCAGAGTATTTACCTGTAAATTACTGTTCCTTTGATACTATTGTTATTACCCCAGGAGAGAGCGTTAGGATAATTCAAAAATATAGGGCACGAATTCCGGAGAAGGGGAGAAAGGTGCGATACAAATTGAAAGTGAATTGTGAATTGTATCATACAGCTCAGGATGATTCGACTATCTGTGAGAATTATTCGAAGTATATGGGGGATTCAAAATTTACAAGCAACAGAAGTGGGACATTTGTGGGGAATTATGATGTGAGCTTTGCCTATTCTAAGACTAGCACTGTAAGGAAGGAAGTGGAGGGTTTGAACTATAAAAAAATGAGAAATTGAAAAGAAACTATTTTTATCTGTTCCTTCTAAGTTTATGCGTATCATCATGTTTCGATAAGAATGTTAAACATGTGGATTCGCTGAACTCAAGACTTATAACCTTTAGATTTGGGGAGGAATTTGGACACGATTCAATTTCTGTTTGGAACGGAGAAGAGAAAATTTTTCATGCAGACTATATCTCTTATCTTCCGGGAGTAGAGGGGAGTTCAATAGAACAAGAAGCGAGAATTGATCTTCAGATTTTTGTGCCTAAATGCTCCGATCCAATAAAAGTTTGTGTTGGAGTGCAATGCGAATCCATAGAAATCGATTCTTTGAAAAGCAGAATACTTGTTAATCCAAAGGCGAGTTACGACGCAAATAACAATCTTATAATTGACCCGAATCGAAGTTATTGGCCTTTTTTTTTGATGGCTGAATAACTCAGGTATTTATTGAAAAGGTTATTTGTTGAGTTCTGTTTTGGTTGACAAGTCACAATACCATGGTTCAGAAAAGGTTTAATAAATTTGGGTATAGCTCGCCACGTTCACGTTCAATGAAAATGGGGTGGACTTATTTTGTAATTGTACTATTGGTTTTTTTTACGACTAAGGAACGGGTTTTGGATTTTTACGATTTTTATTTCTTTTCAATAATCGGATTGTTTCCTGTACTGGTGTTTTTGTTCTCTGTTTCATTATTTAAAAGGACTCATCAGACCTTCAAAAGTTCAATCATCAGTGTATTAACTTCAAGAGGATGGTTTTTTGTGAATATCTCGTCGAGTATTTTACTTATTTATAGCCTCACGTTGAAGTTTGGAAAGGAATTCTATCCGATAGAGAATTATTACCCTTCAACGTTCGAAGTGTTGCATCGCGGCTCATACAGAGGTTGCTGGTATAGATTTGATTATTTTGGTCAGTTGCATGCAATCATAGGAGAGTGTCCATGCACAGAATTTAGTGGGAGGCACAGTGATGGAAATTTGACTGTAAAAACTCAGCAAACTTTTTTGGACAAGGTGGTAGTTTTAGAAATGGACTATGATGGTGGTCCGTGTAAGAAGTGAGCGGGATTTATGGACTGGTGTCCCATCTCACTCTCAAAACTCACCTCTCTATTCATTCTGATTGTGTTTGTCATTCTCATTCTGAAAACTCAATAGAGTGGGGAGAGTGGTTCTGTTTTGTGATAATATTTAGTTGATTAATGAGGGGTAATTTTCAAATCACAATAAATATTTAAAAAGAAATAGCTATCAAATAGCTAATGAATAGCGGCAATTCACTCATACTATCATTTTGGGTCCTTTTCATCTTGTTGGGATGTATTTCCATCCTTGGTTGTGCAGGTAAGCGTTCTGTATCTGGAAGAAAGGAAGCTCAAGTTGAAATTCAGATATAGGCATCTCCGCGAAATGTCAATTATTTCATATAAAATCGGAATTATTCCGATTTTCTACACTAAATCTTAGAATGTTTGGAATAAGGAAACGGTAGGTTACAATGTAAAAGGTAGCCACCCACGAAGTATGTAATTAGGAAATGTTATTCTGGATATATTAATAGTAAAAGTTAGCCATGATTAACCCCTATGCCAACATCCCCATCAAACATATTATCCATCGCTGTGTTCACATACTTCATGCACTTTGCGAATCCTTCGGTATAATAGCGATGTTTACTTTTGACTAGTCTTTGTGCGTCGCCGTTCATTATTTCTTGCTGTCCCTTCCCTCCTGTAATCCAGGTAATGTTGTATTCACCTTGAACTAGCATTTCTATGAATTTTTGCTCGTTACCTTTCCATCCAATGCAATAAATCCTTGA
>JBJOKO010000008.1:0-21166 GCA_046046035.1 Bacteroidota bacterium
CTCCTTCGAGCTTTAATTCTACACCAATCTGATCGCGCAATTCAAGCATATCGCAAAGGTATTCGATAATACTCATTTCCCTGCGTACCTTTGTGATATGAGAGAATCGAAAGACAAAAGAACCCTCTTCATACTCTACACGCTTGGTATTTACATTCTGTTTCAGGCCACTTGGTGGGCATATCACCTCATCAATCTGAATAAAGAATTATATGAATACAAGAGCATCATTTTAGGTGTAAATCACGCCCCGATTTATCAATCCAAAATGTGGATGATAATTGGTGAGGGAAGTATTTTCATACTTCTCCTACTTATTGGTTTTTGGTGGATCCGAAAGAACATCTCACGTGAATTGAGGCTAGCGAGAATGGAAAAAACTTTCCTGCTCTCTGTTACTCATGAACTCAAGACTCCTATCGCAGCAGTGAAACTTTTTCTAGAAACATTGCGCAGCAGAAAACTCAACGAAGAGCAACAATCCAAAATCATTACTGACGCACTGCGAGAAACCAATAGACTTCAAGATTTATCCGAAAATATTTTACTCGCTACTCGCTTAGATCAAAGAGGAAAAGCCATTTTAAGTGAAGAAGTAAACTTCTCGGAGACCGCGCGCTTTATAGCGCAGAGAATGAGTAATCTTTTCCCCAGCAGCAATATTCAATCATTTATTGCTCCTGATATTATCATTTCAAGTGATCACCAACTTATCACTGCACTGATTACTAATTTAATTGAAAATGCAGTAAAGTATAGCCCTAAAGAATGCAATATCACCATCAAATTACTTGAGCAATCGAATGCAGTTAAGCTGATTGTTGCTGACGAGGGCATCGGGATTTCTAAAGAAGAAAAAGATAGAATATTCGATAAGTTTTATCGGATAGGCAATGAAGACACACGCAAAACCAAAGGCACTGGTCTTGGTTTATACATCGTAAAAAACATCGTTAAACTACATCAAGGATATATAACGGTTTCAAACAACTCTCCTAAGGGAAGTATTTTTGAAATTATATTTCCAAAAAAATAAAGCAGTATGAGCAAGAAAGTAGCACTTATCATTTTGGACGGTTGGGGAGACGGAAGACCTGATAACAGTAATGCCGTATACATGGCGAATACTCCCTTTACAGACAGCCTCACGCAACGCTACAACCATGCAGAATTGCGCACTGATGGAGAAAATGTAGGACTACCTGAAGGTCAAATGGGAAATAGTGAAGTTGGTCACATGAATATTGGAGCAGGACGTGTTGTCTACCAAGATTTAGTTCGAATCAATATCTCCATTAGAGAAAAAGAATTTCATAAAGAAAAGGCCCTTACTGACGCATTCAGTTATGCTGAAAGCAACAATAAAAAAGTTCACCTCCTCGGTTTAGTCAGTGATGGCGGCGTTCATTCACATATCAACCATGTCATTGCGCTTTCAGAAATCGCAAGTAATTATAAATCTGTACCTACTTTAATTCATGCATTTACCGATGGTCGAGATACCGATCCGAAAAGCGGTTTGGGCTTTATCAAAACATTAGAAAACGCAATTGAAGGCACCAATACTCGCATAGCATCAGTTTGCGGAAGGTATTATGCAATGGATAGAGACAAGAGATGGGAACGCGTGAAAGTGGCTTACGACCTAATGGTTCACGGCACCGGCGATTCTTTTAATCAAGCGTCTACTGCTATTCAAACAAACTACGACAACAATATCACCGACGAATTCATCAACGCATGCGTAATCGGCGATCCAACCAACCAAAAAATAGAAACAGGAGACGTCGTTATCTGTTTCAACTTTAGAACTGACAGATGCCGAGAAATCACCCAAGCCCTTTCGCAACAGTCATTCCACGAACAAAATATGCATCCGCTGGATCTGTACTACGTGACAATGACCAACTACGATGACACCTTCAAAAATGTCAAAATAGTTTTTGATAAAGACAATCTCGTGCAAACCCTCGGCGAAGTAATTTCCAACGCGGGTAAAACCCAAATCAGAATTGCCGAAACAGAAAAATATCCTCACGTCACATTCTTCTTTAGCGGCGGTCGCGAAAGCGAATTCCCTGGTGAACGAAGAGCAATGGCAGCCTCACCAAAAGTGGCTACCTATGATCTTCAACCAGAAATGAGTGCCCAAGTTATAGTTGATCTTATCACAGATATGATGGATAAAGATCCTGCCGACTTTATTTGCCTCAATTTTGCAAACCCTGACATGGTAGGCCATACCGGCGTTTTTCCTGCAATTGTAAAGGCAGTTGAAACAGCAGACAATTGCCTAGAACAAGTAGTAAAAAAAGGGAAAGAAAAGGGCTACTCATTCATAGTCATCGCTGACCACGGAAACGCTGACTATGCAGTGAATGAGGATGGTTCGCCAAACACGGCACACACTACCAATCCCGTTCCTATTTGGGTAATTGATGAGGATGTAAAGAAAGTGGTGAACGGAAAATTAGCAGATGTAGCTCCAACGATTTTGGATTTGATGGGCATAAAAAAGCCCGTCGAAATGACGGGCTCTTCTCTTATTTCCCTCTAAGGAGCATTATCGAACCTGAAGATTTTTCACCATCTGAACGAGTGAACACATAAAAATATGTTCCCTCTGGAAGATCATCGCCATCCCAACGATTGCGATAGCTGTCGCTTTCATAAACTATTGTTCCCCATCTGTTCCAAACAGTAAGAACACTACCTGGGAAACGCTCAACACCAACAATTTCAAAGTATTGGTTGTTGTCATCACCATTTGGAGTGAAGATATTTGGAATTGTTGTGCCGCATGGAACAACATAAATATCCGCATTCGCCATTTGACCGCATGCATCCTCAATTGTGACAGGCCAAATTCCAAATTCAATACCTGTGAAATGAGCAGGTTCTATTAATTCTAACCCCATATCATCAAAAGTATATGTGTATGGAAGTTCACCGCCCTCAACCATTTGTTGACTTGTCGATTGAAAACAAAGTTCCACAGAATCAACAAAAACAAATGGTTCTGGCTCAGTTACTACGAAATCAACCTGATTTGTATTTCCACAATAATCTGTAACTGTCACTGAATATTCACCAGCTTCTCCTTGAGAATAGCTAGCTGATGTTCCTGTCTCTCCTGATGTCCAAGCATAAGCAAATGGAGGAAAACCATCACTTACTGAAGTAGATGCTACTTCAGTTGAACCAGGACAAACACGCAAATCTTCAACTGCGGATAATGTCGGCAATGTATAGTCGACCAATTCAAGTTCTGCGCTAGCCACTATTTCATTTCCTTGAAGATCTATGTAGGTGAAAGAAAGCGTAATCGTTTCCATTCCCTCTTCAATCAAGTCACCAATTGTAGTAACAGGAATAGTAACAGGGTCTTCTTGAATTGTAATTGTAGTAGAAAAGGCCTCATAATCTTCACCAGCAACTGCCGTTCCGCCGGCTTCTAGAGTAATAGTAAGTGGCTCTGTTTGGCAACCAGGAGGCTGTACCAAGAAAGATCCATTGATACAACCTTCAAGCACTTGATTATTTTCCAAATCTGGTGAAGGATTCACAACGATTGCACTAATCAAATTACCATATACATCAAAGCTACCTTCTTTCAGGAATACTGCTGAGTCGAAAGCTGTATCGGATACATCGGCAACAGCAAGTTTGATGTGATAAGTTTCACCGCATTGCAATCCATCGAAGAAAGCTGTAAGCGTAACAGTAAATCCATCATACTGAACATAGATGTTACTTTCATTGTAAGGCGCTGTAAATCCATCACCATTATTGATATAGTATTCACAGTTATTACAATCAGCATCACCAGGTTGAGCAGTTCCTTCGCAACCTGCGTTCAAATTAAAAATTGACACGAAGTCTGAGGTGCCGGGAATTAATGCAATATTTTCAGATTGATTCGAGAAAGGACCGGTGATACCAGGGCCAGACAAGAAGAATCCAAATACGTCGCTCACGTTTCCGCAAGTTCCAGCACCTGTATATTCTGGATATTCATCGGATGCCCATACATAATCAAATGCCACTGCTGTGCCGGTTGCCACAAAATCGAATTCCAAAATGGCAGCATCGTTATGCGTTAATTGATCCAATTGATCCAAATCTGCATCGGACGCCCCAAAATTTCCTCCTCCAACACTGTTAGAGCCAGAGTCATTAGGACCAATAGCATTGGTAACATCACCTGTACCCATAATAATTCCTGTGGGAATACCGATATTAGAGTTTGCTGAATCGAAATATCCAAGTTGATTGGCGTCACCTGAAAATGTGACGTTAGAGAAAACAACGTTTGGACCCAACAAAGTTGCTATAGCCTCATCAAGAGTAATTGTATTGTCAATTACAATTTGAGCTTGTCCCGAAAGAACAGAAGCACAAACAGCTATTAAAATAAGAGCTTTTTTAAACATCATGGGTGTAGTATTGGTGTACAATGTATATGGCGCAAAAAGACAAAAAAAAGTTGCTTCCACAGACTGAAGAAGCAACTTTTTTGTTTTAAAAATCTTTTTAGTACTTATTTCCCTCTCAAAATCATCACATTACCTGATGTCACCTCACCATCGGATCTTTTGAAAACATAGAAATATGTTCCTTCAGGCAAATCATCTCCATCCCATCTATTTCGGTAGCTCGAGCTTTCATAGACTATTGTTCCCCATCTATTCCATACCGTCAATTCACTTCCAGGGAATCGTTCGACTCCTACAATCTCAAAATATTGATTGTTGTCATCACCATTTGGTGTGAAAATGTTTGGGATTGTTGTCCCACAAGGGATTACAAAAGCAAGAATCTGATCGACTTGATCGCAAGCATCAGTTACTGTTATTGGATAAACTCCAAAGTCTGCACCATAGAATTGAGATTCATTCACGAGGTTAACACCAAGTGTATCGTATTCAAATGTGTAGGGAGATTCTCCGCCTTCCACTAGACTTATACTTGTAGCTGTGAAGCAAATCTCAACAGAATCTTCAACCGCGAACGGAGCTGGTTCGGACACCACAAATTCTACCTCGGCAGTATTTTGACAGAAGTCTGAAATACTAACTGAATACGCACCTGCATCACCGGGCACATATACTGCACTAGTTCCTGTCTCGCCAGATGACCATTGGTAAGTGAATGGTCCATACCCATCGTCTACAACGGCAAAAGCCTGCTCAGTGGTACCAGGACAAATTCTCAACTCATCAATGGGTTGAATACTTGGATTTACATAATCTATCAAATTCAATGATGCCGTGGCAGTATCCTCTTGACCAAAGGCATTGATATAATAGAAAGAAAGAGTAATTGTTTCCAAGCCTTCTGCCACATTATCTTCAAGTGGAATTACATCAATAATGACAGGCTCACCATTCGGTTGAAAAATCAAATCAACGGAATTGCTCAATGTATAATCCGTTCCTAAAGTAGCAGAACCAGTTATTACCATGCCCACTGTATCAGCTTCAACTAAGCATGATGGAGGAGAAACAATGAATTGGCCATCCACACAACCTTCCAATACAGATAATGCAGGAAAGCCTGGTGCAGGGTTAACAACAATTGGTTGGATCAATTGATTCGAGATATTGAAACTGCCTTCTTTTAGAATAACTACTGATTTCAAAGACTGGTCACTTCCATCAGCAATAGCCAACTTGATGTGGTATGTAGCTCCACAAACCAATGCGGAAGAAGCTACAAACGTATACGTATAGCCATTCAATGCGATACCTGCTTGAGTCGGATTATCGTAATAGTATTCTTGATTAAGCACATTGTTAACCGAACTAATCGTAATCGGAAGTGCAGGATCGGAGTCAGGAATAACCGCAATGTTTGCCGAGCCATCCGCAAATCCAGCTGGAGCATCGTATGGGCCAGTGATACCAGGACCAGCTAAGAAAAATGCAAATACGTCATTATAGGTCGAGTTCACGTATGTGAGGTACTCGTCTGAACCAAAAATATATTCGAATGAAAGTGCTTGTCCATTTGCAACGAAATCAAATTCGAGAATAGCAACATTGTTCACACTTCCTACTGTAAAGCCTTGGCCTATGAGAGGAGGAACTGAATTCGCTACATCTAATAGGTCAGGACTATTACTATTATTAGTCGTAATAAAACCACCATTTCCTCCATCGGTTTGAACATTGGAAGCATCATCTGTAGATAGAATAATACCTGAAGGAATTTCGAAAGGATCTACCGCACCTGTTAAATAACCGAGTTGAATAGGATCACCTGTAAATTGTGCATTACTGAATTCGACGCCAGGTCCCAAAAGATATTGAACGGCTTCATCAGCTGTTACACTTGCCACTGCTACTTGAGAGGAAAGATTTAAACTAGAAATTACCCCTAAAGAGGTAAGAAAGAAGAGAATTCTTTTCATCAAATTTATTTTTAAGCAACCAATGTAAGGAGATTGAATCAATAAATACTATCTAAAAATGGTAATGGTACCATTCTTTTCGATGATATTTCCTCTAATTCCTTCCGCAACTAGGGCATAATTGTACACGCCGTCTGGCACGTAATAAGCGCCATCCTTGGTGTCTCCAATCCATGCCTGATCGATGTCGTTAGCAACAAACACCACATCTCCCCATCTATTGAATATTGTAATCTCAAACCTTTTCAAATCATGTCCTTTCATCAGAAACACATCATTAATTCCATCGCCATTTGGTGTAAATGCAGATGGGATATAAATATTTGCAAGTGGATGAAAGAACTCCGTAATGCTCTTGACACAACCCAATTGACCTTGAACATTCAATGTCACTTGCCATTCATCAAGAGACGGAAATTCATAAACTACATGTTCTTGAAATGGAATTATTTCATCTCCAAATGCCCAGCTAATTTCAGCTGCATTCACTGTTTGATTTGTTACTTCTATTCCATATTCCCCGATGTAATCAAAAGAAAAGGATGGAACAACATCTTCAACGTTAACACTCACACTTGCAGTTGCTGTATTTGAACATTCATCCTCCACCATTACTTCATAGACTGCGCTAACAGTTGGGCTTATATACAAATGATCACTAGAAGAGTTGCCTGTGCTCCATGCATAAGTAAAATCTCCAACCCCTCCTGATGCATCAGCGAACAGATCAACAATTTCACCAATACAAATTGTGGTATCATTTGAAATACCAAGTTCCACAGGCACTGGTGGCACGTATATCATTAAATTATCTGAACCAACATTTCCGCATTCGTCTTCTGCCGTTAGGGTTAAAGATGTCGCTTGAGATGTTGTGTACGACAAGTTAGTTCCAATCCCAACTACACCTCCTCCATCATTCCATGAATAAGTATAATTTCCAATCCCACCCGTGACAGTGCCTTGAAGTAGTGACACATCAATGCATGTAACATTCAAGTCTGGTCCTGCATCAACAAGCACTTGTACCGCAGGGACTTCAATTTGAATTTGGTCAAACGATGTATTGCCACATTGGTCAGTAACAGTCAAACTCAAACTTGCATCGCTACTAGTATTAACAGTGTATGAACTCGTTACGCTTGCATTTTGTCCATTGAAAACCCATGCGTAGGAATAATTTCCAACCCCGCCGTTGATATCACCTGACAGAGGAATAGATTGCGTGCAGTCCACTACTAAGTCTTCACCCAAATCAACGTCGATTGAAACTTGAGGAACTTGAATTGCAATTATATCATCAGCGATATTTCCACATTCATCAGCAACAGTCAATACAACTGAGGTAGATTCATCTGTTTGAAAAGTGATTGTTGGATTGGTTCCTAGATTTCCTGATTGTTGTGTCCATTGGTAAGAATAATTTCCTACTCCGCCAGTTGGACTTCCATCCAAAACTGTTTGATCTATGCAGGTCACTTGTATATCATTTCCTAAATCAACAGTTATGGGAACAGCAGGAATAGAAATGCTAACTGTTTCAGATTCTTGAGTACCGCAATCATCTGTCACTTCCAATTCAAGATTTCCAGGAACTCCTGCAAAATAATTCAGTGTAGAACTATTTGTTCCTATAGCAGCGTTGTTGAATGACCATGCGTAAGAATAATTTCCATAACCACCCGAAACAATTCCAGTTGCAATGATATCATCCAAACAAGTTAAAGTCTGATTTCCGCCTAAATCGACTGTTATAGCAGGGTAGGTGAAGAAATTAACTTCTGCAATTCCATCTACCGGAACAACGCCGCATGTATCAAGAACTGTATATGAATATTGTGTTGCCATGCTTGGACTCACTTGCACAGAATCTGCTATCCCAAGATTATCCCAAACAACGGAATAATAGCCAATGCCGCCCGTAATAGCAGGTTCAAGCCAAGCCGATCCGCCACAATCTATTGTCACCACTGGGTCTAAAACATTCAATGGTGGAAGGTCATTAATTTCTACATCAATTGTCAATGAACTAGAACTGCCGCAAGACAAACCCTCTACTTCAATCTGTATAGTTTCAATACCTTCAAGAACTCCATCTTGCAGAGCACTAATTGGAATAACCAGTTCTGATTGCAGTGGAACAAAAGAAACGGTTGAGGGAATAGTTGTGTAATCAACACCATTCATTGCCGTTCCATTCAAAGTAAGCGCGTAATCCGCAGCTGTATTTTGACCAGGGGCGCGAGTTAAAGTAACAAAACCAGAATCGCAACCTTCGAAAATAGCGTTCGATGAAGGGGCGATTGCTGCTCCAGTATATCCTGCTTGAATTTGATTTGATTGAAAACTTCCAGCTTGAAGAAAAACGAAAGAATCATAACTTGTATCACCAGCATCAGCAATTGCTAATTTGATATGATATGTTTCTCCGCAGGTCACTTGCGCATAAGCCGTCAATACGGTGGTAAAACCGTCGCATTGAATTGCAGTTGCAGGTGAAGAAAAAGAATTCAGATTGTTCACATAGTATTGACAATACTCGCAAGGGCCAGAATTGCTTGTCCCATTATTCAAATTATTAATTGTAACAGGAACAGTGGTATTCGGAATCAAAGCGATGTTAGCTGCGTTATTCAAGTATGGTCCACTAATTCCCGGCCCACTCAAAAAGAATCCGAATGCATCATTGAAAGAACCATTGGCAAATTCCGGATATTCATCCGAACCAAATACAAAATTAAAAGCCAGACTATCTCCTGTTGGTATAAAATCAAATTGTAACACTGCAGCATCATTCAATGAAAACCCGCTCAATTCAGCCAAGTCTGGATCAGAAAATCCAAAACCCGAAGCAGGAGTATTGTTCGTCGAACCAGAAGTATTTGGACCAATTGCACCACTCACATTCCCAGAACCCATTACCAAACCCGAAGCAATATTCAAATTGCAAGTAGAACAATTAAACGATCCGATTTGCTGATTAACACCACTGAAAGTAATGTTCGTTGCGGTAACTCCTCCACCAAGCAAGACGTTTTGAACACCGTCTAAAGCATCCACATTATTATCGACTACCAACTGAGCACGCGAAATATTTGAGCATAGGCCCAATACGATTATAGCAGGAAAAACAAATAAATGACGAATGGGTAAAATCAGTCGCATAGGTAGGTTAAGTCTTGGTTTCTTGGCATGTGCAAGGTACTAAAAATTACGGAATTACGTTTATCCCCGCCCATTTTTCAAAATGTGATGAAAGGAAGACAATAAATAAACTTATAGATATACATTTGGATATGGCAGAAAAAATCATTGAAATCAAGGGTCTTACAAAATGGTATCGAATTGGAAACGAAACTGTTAAAGCCTTAAACGGAGTAAATCTCGATATTTATAAAAATGAATATGTGGCACTTATGGGCCCCTCTGGTTCTGGTAAATCGACCTTAATGAATATTATTGGCTGCTTAGACACCCCGACTGAGGGTAATTACTGCCTAAACGGTCCAGATGTAGCGAAACTTTCTGACAATGAATTGGCTGAAATCCGAAATAAAGAAATTGGCTTCGTTTTTCAAACTTTCAACTTACTTCCGCGATACAGCTCACTCGAGAATGTGGCGCTCCCACTTGTATATGCAGGCGTGAGCAAGGATGACAGAACGATTCGTGCCACAGAAGTTCTGCGTCAAGTAGGTCTAGCTGATCGTGCAAAACACAAACCCAATGAATTGAGTGGCGGTCAGCGCCAAAGAGTTGCTGTAGCGAGAGCATTGGTTAACAAACCATCAATTATTTTGGCCGATGAGCCAACCGGAAATCTGGACACCAAAACAAGTTATGAGATTATGAACTTGTTCCAAGACATTCATGACCAAGGAAATACAATAATTTTAGTGACCCACGAAGAAGATATTGCTCGTCATGCGCACAGAATTGTTAGGCTCAGAGATGGTGTAATCGAAAGTGATGAGAAAAATGAACCGACTAAGGTTGTATTTTCGCAGCCTTAATTATTGTTCGCCATGCCGAAACATCCAAGTATTTCTTCACTATTTACTGATAAACCAGTAGGAACTAGCGTCACCATCAAAGGTTGGGTGCGCACATTCAGAAATGATCAATTCATTACCGTTACTGACGGATCAACCATAAAAACCCTTCAAGTGGTTATCAATAAAGAGAACCACAATGATGAAGATTTAAAGAAAATCCAAACTGGTGCTTGTATCGCTGCTCACGGCGTTTTGCAGCCTAGTCTCGGAAAAGGTCAAGAGATCGAGTTAATCTGCGAAAAACTAGAGATTCTCGGAGAAAGCGACCCAAATGAATTCCCGATTCAAATGAAACGTCACACGATGGAATTCCTTCGTGAGAAAGCACATTTGCGTTTCCGCACCAATACATTCGGTGCTGTATTCCGTGTCCGTCACCACTTGGCATTTGCCATTCACAAATATTTTAATGACAACGGATTCTTCTACCTCCACTCTCCTATTATTACAGGAAGTGATGCAGAAGGTGCCGGTGAAATGTTCCGTGTGACCACTCTCGATCCAGTAAATCCGCCTAGAACAGAAACTGGAGAAATAGATGTAACTCAAGACTTCTTTGGCAAGACCACAAATCTAACTGTGAGCGGTCAGCTTGAAGCAGAATTGGCGGCAATGGCCCTTGGAAAAGTGTACACTTTTGGTCCAACATTCAGAGCTGAAAATTCGAATACAAGTCGTCACCTTGCTGAATTCTGGATGATCGAGCCAGAAGTTGCCTTCAACAATATCTACGACAACCAAGATTTGGCTGAAGATTTTCTTCGCTATTGCATTCAACATGCACTCAATACTTGCCGCGAGGATTTAGAATTCCTACAAGAAAGAGAAGCGAATGAAGACAAACTTAAACCAGTAGATGAGCGCCAAGCTATGCCGCTTATCCAACGTCTTGAATTTGTAGTAAACAATACGTTTGAGCGTATTACATATACCGAAGCAATTCAAATCCTATTGGATAGCCCACATTACAAGAAGAAAAAATTCAAGTTTAATGTTGAATGGGGAATTGATCTTCAAAGCGAACATGAGCGCTACCTAGTTGAAAAACATTTCAAGAAACCAGTAATTATCACAGGCTACCCAGCTGCAATTAAAGCATTCTATATGCGCTTAAATGAAGATGGAAAAACTGTAGCAGCAATGGATATTCTTGTTCCTGGTATCGGTGAAATCATCGGCGGTAGCCAAAGAGAGGAACGATATGATGTTCTTCTAGAGAAATGCAAAGCATTCAACATTCCAGAGGAGCACATTTGGTGGTACTTAGAAACAAGAAAATTCGGAACATGCGAGCACGCTGGTTTCGGACTTGGTTTTGAGCGATTGATTATGTACGTAACAGGTATGCAAAATATCCGTGACGTTATACCTTTCCCTCGCACTCCACAAAACGCAGAGTTTTAATTTATCAAACAACTAGTTAATTCGCATCATAGCTTATATTTGTGAGATATGTTGAAACAATCATTAAATCTCAAGCTTCAGCAAAAATTATCTCCACAGCAAATCCAGCTGATGAAGATGCTTCAAATTCCGACAATGGAATTGGAGCAACGCATCAAGGAAGAAATGGAGATTAATCCTGCTTTGGAAGAAGGGGGCGACGAGGTTCAGGAAGAAGAAAAGCAAACCGTAGAGGACAGCGATCTCGACAACGATAATGATTCAAAAGACGGCGACGAAGAATTCGATTTTAGCGATTATCTCGACGACGACGACATCCCGGAATACAAGCTCTACACAAGCAATCATAGTTCAGATGATGAAGAACGTGATTCGCCTCTAGGAGCAGGAAATAGTTTTCAAGAATTACTCATCTCTCAACTTGGCTTACAAGAAGTAACCGAGACTGAACAACAGCTTGCGGAATACCTAATAGGTAATTTGGATGAAGCTGGATATTTAAGAAGAGAACTTCCTGCAATCGTAAATGATTTAGCTTTCTCAGCAAATATTTCTACCACTGTTCAAGAACTTGAACATGTATTAAAAATTATACAAGAATTAGATCCTGCAGGTGTCGGCGCTCGCGATTTGAAAGAGTGTTTGCTTCTTCAAATCGAGCGTCTAGAAATTCATGATGAGGATGTTCAATTAGCCGAAGTAATTATCTCGAAGTTTTTTGATGAATTCACCAAGAAGCACTATGAGAAAATTGCCAAGAAATTGGAATTGGAAGACGATGAATTGAAGCCTGCCATCGACATTATTCTTCACCTCAATCCGAAGCCTGGTAACAGTATGATGGAATCGTCACGCACGATTCAAGCTATTACACCCGACTTCAATCTAGTTGTAGAAAATGATGAACTCAAGCTTTCTTTGAATGGACGAAATGCACCAGAATTGCGCATTAGTCGTGAATACAAGGAGATGCTGCATCATTATTCAAAAGCAAAATCCAAAGAGTCGAAGGATAAAGAAGCATTGATGTTTGTGAAGCAGAAAATCGATTCTGCTAAGTGGTTTATTGATGCAATCTTGCAAAGAAATCAGACTTTGATTTTTTGCATGCAAGCTATTGTAGACTATCAGAAAGAATTCTTTTTGAGCGGCGACGAGACCAAATTGAAACCGATGATTTTAAAAGACATCGCTGATTTGGTACACATGGATATTAGTACTATTAGCCGTGTTGCAAATAGCAAATACATTCAGACACCTTACGGAACATATCTTCTAAAATATTTCTTCTCAGAAAGTCTATCTACTGATGAAGGAGAAGAGGTTTCTTCAAGAGAAGTGAAGAAAATTTTGAAAGACGCGATTGAGGCTGAAGAAAAGCGCAAACCGCTTACTGACGAAAAACTTGCTAAATTGCTCAACTCGAAAGGGTATAATATTGCCCGTCGTACTATTGCAAAATACAGAGAGCAATTGGGCATGCCCGTGGCTCGCTTGAGAAAAGAACTATGACCGAACGTCTTGCCAAAATTTTATCGCTGATCTTTCATCCTCTGTGGATGCCCCTCATTATATATATGACGGTGAGATGGCTCGACCCTTATTACATCGGTCAAACAAGAGCAGACAATTTCGTTATTCTATTATTATTAGTGAACATCATTGCTCCGGCAGTGAGCATGCTGATTATGATTAAATACGGTATGTTGAGTAGCATAGAGCTTCGAGACAGAAAAGAACGATTTGGACCTTATCTATTGGTAATTTTCTATTATGTAATCTCCTATGTAATGCTGAAATGGAAAGGACCAATGCTTCCGCAAGAAGTATTTAGCTTCTTTGTTTCAGTCATTCTTTCACTTGTGCTTTCACTGAGCATAAACATGATTTGGAAAATTTCTGTACACATGTTGGCACAGGGAGGAGTATTCGGAACACTTCTAGCACTTAATTCTCTGCACAAATCCGACATAAGTGTATTTCTTATGCTATCAGCATTAGCGGCAGGTTTGACGGCCTACTCACGTGTAAGATTGGAAGCGCATACTCATGGACAAGCGTATGCTGGATTCTGTCTTGGTGTAGTAATGAATTGGATTGTGATAAGCTACAAGCTCATGATCTAGTGGCTAGTTTCAACTGCCAATTCCACGCATCTAATAGAGCATCTTCGATATTCAATTCCGTTTTCCACTTCAATATTTCTGTTGACTTTGTAACGTCAGCCCAAATTTTTTCAATATCCCCGACCCTTCTTGGACCAATTTCATAAGGCAATTCAACACCAGTCACTTTTACAAAAGCCTTTACTACTTCGAGAACTGTATTTCCTTTTCCTTGTCCAATATTGAAAACTTCGTAACCGCTATCCACAGAAGCTAGCCAAGCCATTGAAGCCACGTGAGCTTTTGCTAGATCAACTACATGTATGAAGTCTCTAATGCAAGAACCATCATGGGTATCATAATCATTTCCGAAAACAGTAAGCTTACTTCTTAAGCCTGCTGCTGTTTGGGTGACAAACGGAATCAAATTGCTCGGAACTCCGTTGGGTAATTCACCGATAAGTCCAGACTTATGCGCTCCTATTGGATTGAAATATCGTAGTAAAGCCACTTTGAAACGAGCATCAGAAGCACAAACGTCGCGAACCATTTGCTCACAAACTACTTTGGTGTAACCATAAGGTGAAGCAGCGTCCTTGTCAGGAGTTGTTTCTGTAACTGGCAGAATATCCGGCTGTCCATAAACAGTGCACGAACTTGAAAACACAAGATTCCAAATACCGCATTCCTTCATCGTTTCGAGAACCACGGTCATTGACCCTATGTTATTTCTATAATAGAGCAAAGGATTCTCCACCGATTCTCCTACCGCCTTGAATGCAGCAAAATGGATAATCGCTTCAGGCCTCTCTGATTCACAAATTCCTTTGAAGGCCGATTTATCTGTACAATCGGCATTATAGAATTTAGGCTTGAATCCAAGAATACCTTCCAAACCATCAAGAACCTTCATTTCACTATTAGAAAGGTTGTCGATTATTACAGGTGTGTGACCTGCTTCCACAAGTTGAACTATTGTATGTGATCCGATAAATCCTGTTCCTCCAGTTACTAAAACCTTCATATAATGAGCGTTTTTGATGATTTTCACAAATGTAACGAAAAGGAGAAAAGAATTTTTTTTTTCGAAAAATGAAACCTTTGGGGGGCGACATAAGTAATAGCACTAGACTAACCTAACAAAATGAATCCAACAACCGCACAGCAGAGGTATGACCTCTCCTACCTGAATCAGGTCTTTCAGGGAAATAGGGAGATGATAGATAATATCATCAAGCTCTTTCTCCAACAAGTCCCCGAATACATTCGAGAAATGGAAGAATGTGTGAAAAAGAATGAGCCGTTGTCGCTTCATCCTTTAGCACATAAAGCCAAAAGTTCGGTGTCGATGCTCGGAATCCGAGATATGGAAACAGACATTCTTCAAATAGAGAACGATAGTAAACATCTAAGGAATTTAGATCAACTACCTACACTGGTATACAGAGTGAAAGAAAACTGTCAAGTGGTGTATTACCAGTTAAAAGAGCAATTGCAGCGCGCTTCTTAAAGACCGCGCATGTGTGAACGATATAGGGTGGAGGGCCGCTCCTTAGTAGGAACTATGTTCTGAACGGGGCGGTTTTTCTTTTTATCTACTATATTGCAACACACTTAATCTTGACGAAGCCGCCACTCTCATGCACTTTACAAAAGAAGATGAAATTGATTTAGCTAAAAGAGGCCTCACTACTGCTGATGTAGCTAATGTTATATACCAATTCAGCCATCAAACACAACCAATTGTGCTTGAAAGACCATGCACTTCAAGTGATGGCATTTTGTCTTTAAACACATCGCAAAGTCATAAGTTCCTCGACTTTTTCGAAAAAGAAAGTGCAAAAATTTCAATGATAAAATTTGTTCCTGCCTCGGGTGCAGCGAGTAGAATGTTCAAACATCTTTACTCCTATTCACCAGAAAATGCAGGAACACTTGAAGAAGAATTCATTGTAAACTTCGATCTATTCCCATTCTATCCAATTCTTAAAAGAAATTTAGAAAGGGAAAATTTGTCGCTTGAAAAATTGATTGAGAACAATGAATGGTCAACCATTTTCAATAGAATACTTTTTTCACCTGGATTAGAATACTCCAGATTTCCAAAAGGCTTAATTCCATTTCACAGATATCCCTTTGAAATAAGAACAGCTTTTGAGGAGCATATTCACGAAGCCATTGACTATGGCCGTGAAGCAGATGGCACTTGTCGAATTCATTTTACCCTTGCGCCACATCAAATCGATGAAGTGATGAAATTTTTAACGGATCAAGTGAAAGCATTTCCGTATGAAAACTTCATCTTACAACATAGTTTACAAGAAGAAAAAACAGACACTCCTGCAATCGATAAAGACAATAATCCTGTAAGAGATTCTGAAGGAAAAATTATTTTCAGACCTGCAGGTCACGGAGCGTTGATTCATAATCTCGAAAGTTTAGATGCTGATCTTATCTTCATCAAGAACATTGATAATGTCACTACCTCTGATCAAAAAGCAGATTCCATTTTCTTCAAAAAAATACTTGCTGGATTGCTTCTTTTCTTAAAATCAGAAACAGATAAACATCTGAATAAATTAAGTGAAGAAGGATTTTCAAGCGTAGGACCTGCTTTAGAATTTATTCAAAACTGGTTCCAACCTGGCACTCCATTCGGTATGAATGAAGAGCAATTGAAAATGTATGCCATCCACCAATTAGATAGACCTATCCGCGTTTGTGGAATGGTTAGAAATGAAGGTGAGCCGGGAGGCGGACCATTTTGGGTGAAGAGTAAAGACGGTTTATTGTCAAAACAAATTGTAGAGAAAAGCCAAGTTGACCTTCATGACATTGCACAAAGTCGAATACTTGCGGGATCTACGCACTTCAATCCAGTAGACATTGTTTGCACAATCAAAAGAAGAGATGGAAGTAAATATCGACTTTCCGATTTTGTAGACCACAGCACTGGCTTTATTTCAGAAAAATTCACCGATGGAAAAGTTATCCGGGCGCTTGAATTACCGGGACTTTGGAATGGATCAATGGCTTTATGGAATACCGTATTTATCGAAGTGCCGAATACTACATTCAACCCAGTAAAAACGGTTAACGATTTACTTAGACCTGGACATCAAGTCGCTTAAAATCTTCGATATTGATTTTTTGATTACAGCCAATAGTTTCGGCTTCTTCTTTATTGGAGGCAACAAAAATTATTCGACCCTGCGAGTTTTTACGAAGTAAATCTTGGTACCACGCAATCGCGTTCACGTCGAGATGCGATGATGGCTCATCCAATAAAAGAATTTTCGCATCCGATAAAATAGCCAATCCCAATTTTACCCGTTGTTTCATTCCACTTGAATAATGTTTTAATTGTTTATTCAAATGTTTGGAAAGCCCCATCAATTCAGCGGCTTCCTTTGTTGAAATACCGTTTCTAAAACTCTTGAATGAAAGAAAGAATTGAATATTTTCTTGAAGAGTAAATTCGTCGTAATTGGTCATGTAGGGAGTTGCCAAAGCCACCTCACGAAAGATTTTATCTACACCAATTCGTTTTCCTTCGTCATGCCATTGAATACTTCCTTCCGATGGAGTAAGATATCCGCTGAACACTTGGAGTAACGTAGATTTCCCACTACCATTCGCACCAAGAATAGCTATAGAATCGCCTATTCGATAAGTACCATCAATACCACGAAAAATCCATTCGCGATTGTAGCGCTTCCCGATATTAGCAAGAGAAATTTCCAATATTATAATCCCTGAGGACCTCTGATAATTCCTTTGTCCGATTGACGAATAAAGTCAATGATTGTTTCCTTTACTGCGGTGTTTGGCAACTCCATTTCTGCAGCATGCATAGCGATGCTGATGTTGTTGTTGTGCACATAAATCATGCGGTATACATCTTCGATATGAGCGATGGTTTCGTTTTCAAAACCACGTCTTCTCAAACCAACTGTGTTCACACCAGCATAACTTAGCGGCTCGCGTGCAGCTTTGATGAATGGAGGAACGTTTTTGCGAACAAGCGACCCGCCTGCGATGAAACTGTGCTGACCAATTCGAATAAATTGTTGAACGGCAACGACACCTTCTATAATTACCCAGTCTTCGATATCCACGTGTCCTGCGATATTTCCAGAGTTAGCAATGATACAATTGTCACCCACAAATGCATCGTGAGCAATGTGCACATAAGCCATCAATAGACAGTTCTTGCCCACTTTTGTGGTCATTCTATCTTTTGTTCCTCTGTTCAAAGTACAACATTCACGGATCGTAGTGTTATCTCCTATCTCCGTTGTAGTTTGTTCACCTTCGTATTTCAAATCTTGAGGAACCGCAGAAATTACAGCTCCAGGAAAAATGCGACAATTGCGTCCAATGCGCGCACCATCCATGATAGTGACGTTTGGTCCAATCCACGTTCCTTCTCCAATTTCAACATCTCCAGCGATTGTAGTAAAAGGTCCTATTTCCACATTTGCGCCAATCTTGGCGTGTGGGTCAATCACAGTCAAATTACTAATCATGCTGTTTGTTCTACGTTGTTTTCTTTTTGAACACGGTCTCTTACCACTTGGGCAAGCATTGTGGCTTCGCAAACTACTACACCGTTGACGTAAGCAATTCCTTTCATATTTACGAGTCCACGGCGTATTGGAGACTCGAGATTCAATTTGAACACAAGAGTATCACCAGGAAGAACTTTCTGCTTGAATTTAACACCGTCAATTTTCATGAAATAGGTGCTATAATTCTCTGGGTCTTCCACTTGAGAAAGTGCGAAGATTCCGCCTACCTGTGCCATAGCCTCCACTTGAAGTACACCAGGCATTACAGGATTATTTGGGAAGTGACCTTGGAAGAACGGCTCGTTCATCGTCACATTCTTCACTCCCACAACACCTTCGTTATCCATCTCTAAAATCTTGTCTACTAGAAGGAATGGGTATCTGTGAGGCAACATCTTAGCGATGTCGTTGATATCATATAATGGCTTTTTAGAAAGATCAAACGTCGGATTAGCATCCTTTTGTTTCTTAATAAGACCTTTCAAAATCTTAGCAAACTCAACGTTTCCGTAGTGTCCAGGACGAGCTGCAAGTATGTGACCTCGAATGAATCGACCTACTAAAGCCAAGTCACCAACGATATCGAGCAGTTTGTGACGTGCAGGTTCATTTTCATATTGGAGTTTAACCGTGTTAAGAACACCGATACCCTCTACTTTCACTTCTAGATCTTCTTTTCCGAGTTGTTTCAGAATGTCTTTAATCTGTGCTTCACTATAAGGTTGATCTACCATCACGATGGCATTATCAAGTGAGCCGCCTTTGATAAGGCCGTTCTTTGCCAAAAGTTCGAGTTCTCTCAGGAAAACAAAGGTTCTGCAGCGAGAAATTTCTTCAACAAAGTGATTCAATTGATACATGTGCGCATGCTGAGTCCCGAGGATTGGCGAGTTATAGTCAACCATAACGGTAACTCTAAATTCACCACCTGTAGTGGGCACGGCCAACATTTCAATGCCTTTTTCAGCATCCTCGTATGTGATATTATCGGTGAGGTTTAGATACTGACGATCAGCGTTTTGATCAACGCAACCTACTTTTTCAATAGCTTGAACAAATTCCCAAGCACTTCCATCCATGATTGGCACCTCTGGTCCATCCAATTGGATAAGGGCATTGTCGATTTTGCTACCATAAATAGCAGCCAAAACGTGCTCTGTAGTATGCACACGTGCGCCATTTTCTTCAAGCGTGGTTCCACGTTGTGTATTGACTACTAAATCCGCATCTGCACGAATGATAGGCTGTTCAGGCAGATCGACACGTTGGAATTTGTATCCATGGTTCTCTGGAGCAGGCAAAATCGTAAGGTTAACCTTAGCGCCTGTATGCAGACCTACACCCGCAAGATGCACAGGTCCGCTCAATGTTCTTTGCTTTGAACTCATGGGGCGAAGTTAAAATGAAAAAAGCCTCCCCCGTCAAGACGGAAGAGGCTTTTTTAAAAGTCTTAAATATTAGTTACCCAAAAGGTAGAAAACACCTACAGAGATAACACGGTTAGAGAATTTGTCGTCCATACCGTCGATGTCATAAATGTTTGACAAGCCTTGAGAAAAACGAGCTTCAACACCGAAACCGCTTTCCATAGCATAAGCTAAACCTACATTGATACCGAAATCAGTGCTTGAAAGTCCATCCTTACTGTTGTCATCGATATCTGTAGTAGTAGTTACACCAGCCACAGTAGCTTCTGAAGTACCTTTAGATTTAGCACCCATTAAGATACCTACATAAGGACCTGCTTTTAGGCTAAGAGCGTCAGAGAATTTGAAACCAACATTAATTGGAATTTCAAGATAGCTCATTGAAGACTTCACATCCACTTTAGTTGCAGTAGTCACTCCGAAGAAAGTGATACTTGATTCATAGTTTGAATGAGCACCTTTAATTGAAAAGTTCAATTCTGGAGCAAGAAAAAGTTTGTCGCTCAATTCGTAGTTCAAAGCACCTCCAAGATAAAATGAAGTCAACATACCAGGAGCTTCTGAATCACCATAGTCACCCGAGATGTTCGCCAGGTTTAATCCTAGACGTCCGCCATAAGTCATTTGAGAACTTGCAACCGTGCTAATAAACATAGCAGCTGCGGCGCACAAAGCGCAGATTAGATTCTTTTTCATAATTGGTTTTAATTAAGTATTGCCTAGCAATAATAGGCAACAACGTTCAATTCACATCCATCATTGATCAGAAAAAAAACAAACAATGATCACATTTGAATAAATTATGTCATTAAATTCTGAAATGCAATACCTTAAGAATCATCAATAAAAAAGCCGTCCCGATTTAACGAGACGGCTTTTTATTATTAATTCAAAGAATTACAATCCCATTCTGATCAAATTCAATGCACCACCAGCTTTAAACCACTCAATTTGTTGAGCGTTGTAAGTGTGGTTAACAGCAATAACATCTTTCGTTCCATCAGCATGATTGAATTCCAAATGCAATTGTTTGTCTGGCGCAAATGATGTCAAGTCAGTGAAGTTGATTACATCATCTTCTTGAATTTTATCATAGTCAGCATCATTTGAGAAAGTCAAAGCCAGCATACCTTGTTTTTTCAAGTTCGTTTCGTGGATACGAGCGAATGATTTCACAAGAATTGCTCGAACA
>JBJOKO010000009.1:0-20589 GCA_046046035.1 Bacteroidota bacterium
TAACTGGGGAATCAACAAAACAATGGCCCAAGTTCACGCCCTACTTCTCGTGAGCGACGAACTCCTCTCCACCGAGGATGTAATGGAAAAACTCCAAATCAGTCGCGGAAATGCAAACATCAACGTACGCGCCCTAATCGATTGGGGACTCATCGACCGCACCAATGTCAAAGGCGATCGAAAAGAATACTTCATCGCCGAGAAAGACATCTGGAAAATCGCCACACTCATCGTCAACGAACGCCGCAAACGCGAGGTAGAACCAATCCTCAAAGCTCTCAAACAAGTAAAAGATATCGACGCCAAAAGCGGAGATAAAAAAGAAATAAAACAATTCACCGACTTCATAGAATCACTCGAAAAATTCACCGGAACAATCGACGGAGTATTCGAAAAATTCTGCCGCGCAGACCAAAGCTGGTTCACCGGAACGATTTTGAAACTGTTTAAATAGGCTGTTGGCTGTTGGCTGTTGGCTGTTGGCTGAAACTCAAAAATTTTCGAATGAATAACAAAAGAAATATCAAAAAATGCAAAAAATAATAGCTGTGCAAAAGCTAATAGCCAAAAGCCAATAGCCAAAAGCCAATAGCCAACAGCTAAAAGCCGAAAATCATGGACACAAAAAAACAAACCATCATCCTCGCAGGAGGAACTGGATTTCTTGGACAACTGCTCCAAAATCACTTCTCTAAAATCTATCATAAAGTTATTGTCCTTACTCGTCAAGCTAAGCCCGCTAAAGACAACATCCACTTTATGGAATGGGATGGCAAAAATCCCGGTCATTGGATGCACGAAGTCGACGGTGCAGACGCTGTAATCAACCTCACTGGTAAAAGCGTCAACTGCCGATACAATGAAAACAACAAAAAAGAAATTCTCGAAAGCAGAATCTCTTCTACCCTCGCTCTAGGCGCTGCAGTTATCATGGCTGCCAAGCCTCCTCGCATTTGGATCAACTCTAGCAGCGCCACTTTCTATCGTCACGCAGAAGACCGCCCACAAGACGAATACACTGGTGAAACAGGAAAGGATTTTAGCATGGGCGTTTGCCAACAATGGGAAGAAACTTTCTTTGATATTCCAACTCCTGGAACGAGAAAAGTAGCTCTTCGCACCGCACTGGTTCTCGGAAAACAAGGTGGTGTTTATCCTGTGTTCCGCAAACTAGCTAACATTGGATTGGCAGGAAAACAAGGCAGCGGAAGACAAATGACTAGCTGGATCCATGAAGATGATTTCGTCGCTTCAATTGATTTTATCATGGCTTCTCCTGAATTAGATGGTGCAATAAACATCACTGCTCCTCATCCAGTAAGCAACGAAGAATTCATCAAAGCAATGCGACACAGTTTGGGACATTCTTGCGGACTTCCTCAAACCAAATGGATGCTCAAGATTGGCGCTTGGTTCATGCGCACCGAAACAGAACTCGTTACCAAAAGCAGATGGGTTGTGCCTACTAGACTGCTGCGCTGCGAATTTGATTTCAAATATCCTTTCGTTCAACAAGCATTTAATGCCCTAAATCAAAAAACACATGATCACGCTCATAGCCAATCTCCTGTGGAAAATCAGGTTCAACTGGCATAGAAAACGCAGTCCCTTTTTAGGAAATCTTTTCAAGTAAATTGATCACTCTTTCAAGTGTATGACTAACTTTGATAAAAAATAAACGATGCTAAATAAGAAAATCGAAAAAGCGCTCAACGATCAAATCAAAGTTGAAGCGGAAAGCAGCCAAGCATACCTAGCAATGGCTTCATGGTCTGAAGGCGCCGGTCTTTCTGGCACCGCAGCATTCCTTTACAAACACAGCGATGAAGAACGCATGCATATGCTAAAACTCATCAAATTCGTTAACGATCGCGGCGGTCAAGCTGTAATCCCTGAGTTGAAACAACCTGCAAAGGATTACAAAAACCTCCAAAACGTTTTCAAACTTCTTCTCGATCACGAAACTCGTGTGACTGAAGAAATCAATAGCGTTGTGGATGTTTGCTTGAAAGAAAAAGACTACACCACGCACAACTTCATGCAGTGGTATGTAGCTGAACAAATCGAAGAAGAAACATTGGCAAGAAATATCCTCGATAAACTTAAGTTGGTGGGCAACGATAATGGCGCTCTCTACATGTTTGATCGCGACTTGCAAAGCATCAGCGCCGCAGCTGCTGCTCCAGAAAAATAATAGGACCATACTATGTTAAAAGGCCTTTCATTCTGAAAGGCCTTTTTTATTTCACTGTATTTCAGTCACATAACCCCTCCCCATCTTAACAATCGGGCGTGAAGAACCCGTTGAGAATCCAAAAAAGTGTTTGGTGAAGTCAACTAGCTTTGTTACAGAGGATAGTGTGCCTTTTCATGCCTGCCAAACATTGCGTCATATCTCTTTTGTTCATCTTGCTGATGCTAGCAAGCAAATCGTCGTACGCGCAAAAACTCGACGAAAGCGACACCAGAGCCATGGTACAAGCCAGTTTCCTTTTTCAATTTGCCACAAACTGCAACTGGCCTAAGGAAGCAAAGACAGGTAAATTTTACATCGGTGTGCTTGGAAATCCAAGCATCTACCAAAGCGCGAAAGAACGCTACGGCGCGAAACCTGTGGGAAGTCAAACACTCGAAATCGTTTCGCTCACCGAAATTCCTACAACACAATTTTTTCACATCGTATTCATTGACAAATCCCACAAGGGCGATTTATCCAAGGCCATCAAAGAGTTGAAAACAAAAAACACTTTGATCGTTACCAATTGGGAAGGCGCTCTCGGCGCGGGTTCCCACATCAATTTCAAATCAATCGATGGAAGCATCCGATACGAAATGAATGTGGCTATTATCGAAGACAAGAAGATTATACCGGGCGTAAAAATCATTCAATGGAAGGTAGATTGACATGAAAAAAACAATCCTCCATATCGTCATCATACTTCTTTCGATGTGCACTCTAAGCATATCGGCTCAAGTGCCTTTGCCCCTTACCAACGAGGCAATCAAAGCGTATCAGTCCGGTGATTTCATGACGGCAGAAACGAAAATCAAGATTGCTCTAGCTGATAAAAAAGAATCGCAACAAGCCTACACACACTACACCGCCGGCTATATCTACAAAGAACTCTACAAAACAATAGAGCCAGAAAAACGCGAAAGTATCTACCGCGCGAAAGCAATATCCTATTTGCAAGAATCATTGCAAATAGAACCAACTGGAAGCACTGCCGACATGAGCAAAGCAGCGCTAAAATATCTTGCAGTTAGTTACTTCAACGACGCTCTTCGCAGAACAGTAGAAATCACGGATGAAACGAAGACAGAACCAGAAGCACTGTATTCTACTTTCAGAAAAAATATGCGTCTCGTAGATGCACAAACTGACTTTACTCCTTTCGACATTCAACTCTTCAAAGCCTTGGGCCAAGCGCATTACAGACTTTGGGAAGCAAATACTTCAAATCAAAAAGAAGCACTTCAAGCATCTGATTATTATCAACGCGTTTTAATCTTAGATGAAAAAGATTGCGAGGCAGCTTTCAATCTTGTCATCCTCTACTACAACCAAGGTGTTTACAAAATCAGATCAATTGATTTGAATACGGATATCAGCGAAATCATTCCTTTACAAGAAATGGCAATTCGCTATTTCAATCAAGCATTACCTCTTGCTCAACAATGTTTCTTTGATTGTCCAACCTCCGCAGATTACTACAAAGGACTCATGTTCTGCAATCGCGCATTAGGCAAGGAAGAAGAATATTTACGTTTGAAAACTGAACTTGAAAGCAAAATTGCACAAGGCATAATTCAAGTAAAAAAATAAAATGAAAACAATACGTCTCTCCATATCAAGAAGAATCGCTCTCGGTTTTGGGCTATTCATTTTGGTGGTGGCAGTATTGTTTCTGATCACCACTTCTACGCTTCGTCAAAGCCGCGAAATCAATAACCGAATCAACGGTGTATTCGTTCCATCATTAAGTTCGTTACAAGAGCTCGACAATCATCTCATGCGTACCCAAGATCTCGCGCGCCAATGGGCATTCGTGCAGCGCTTGGAAGATGATCAAGAACGAATTGAAATGGTACAATTGTGCGAGAAAATAATCCCAGCACAACTCTACAAATTGCAACAAAACGCGCTCAACTGGAACGACGACGATAAGAAAAGACACGAACAATTAGTTAGTCACGTGCGTGAACTTCTCGCTTCATACAAAGACGTGCGCACTCTTCTTCCATCTTTCGAAAGTTACCAAGACCCGCTCGCAACAATGGATGCAGAGCAGTACTTCCTTTCTGGCGGACAAATTCCAACAGCGTATGCTGAGGTAAGAAATAATATTGATCAGCTTATTCAGCATCAACAACAATACATGAACAGCGACATCGCATTGATGAATAATTCATTCGATCAATTGAAAATGTTGCTCATCAATATCTCCATCAGCGTAATTATCGCGGGTATTCTCATCGCCTTTTTCACGTCTCGTTCTATTGTAAAACCAATCAATCATCTTCGTAAAAAACTACAGAATCTTTCTCTTGGAATATATTCTGTACACCCCACCAAAGCCGGGAATGACGAGATTGGCGACATGGCAAACGCGGTGAATCGTTTGATCACCAATTTTGAAAAAACCAAAGAGTTTTCGATGAGCGTCGGGGCCGGACATTTCGATGTAATGTTCGAACCTCTGAGTGAACACGATGAACTTGGAACTGCGCTTATTCGAATGCGCAATGACCTTCAATCATATCGCAATGAAATGGAGGAGAAAGTAAAAATTCAAACACAAGAAATTCGTCTTCAAAAAGAAGAAGTAGAAATACAAAAAGAAAAAGTTACTGCGCTCTACATCGACCTTCAATCAAGTATCGATTACGCGCAACGTCTGCAAGAAACCATTCTCCCAAACGACACATCGATCAAGAGAATGTTCACGGATTCATTCGTTCTATTCCGTCCGAAAGCCACCGTTTCTGGTGACTTTTATTGGTTTAAAGAATTGGGTGGAAAGAAAGTATTCGCTGCTGCAGACTGCACCGGACATGGTGTTCCCGGCGCGTTCATGAGCCTTGTTGGTCACAATGTACTGAACACGGTTACGAAAGTTTTCACGCGTCCTTCTCAGATATTGAATAATGCCAATCGTCTCGCAGTTGACGTATTGCGCTCTTCAGATGGAGAAAGCTATATGCGTGATGGTATGGATATCGCCCTTTGCACTATCGATCCGAAAACAAAGATGATGGAGTTCAGCGGTGCACATAATCCTGCTTATATCATTCGCAATGGTGAAATGATCATCATCGACAGCGATCCATTCAGTATCGGCAGCTATGTAAACAACGAACGTGAATTTACGAACCACAATTTCCAATTGGAAACTGGTGATTGCTTATACCTGTTCAGTGATGGCTATGTGGATCAATTTGGTGGTCCGAAAGGAAAGAAATTTATGCGCAAGCAATTCCGCCAATTGCTTCTAGATATCGCGCACTTGCCTATGCCAGAACAGAAATGGAGATTGACTGACACGCTAGACAAATGGCAAGGTCAACAAGAACAAGTCGACGACATATTGGTAATAGGAATTCGAATTGATGAAAATTAAAAAGCCCCTCAAAAAATTGAAGGGCTTTTTTATTCTTTAGTATATCTTAAATCATCATGGCACAAACATCGGTTTGTCGATGACCATTGTATTCACTGGATTCACGCAGAGCACAGGGATTTGCGCTTCGTTTGTGATAACTTGTTGCTCATAGCTTTGATTGAAAATGCTCATGATGCTATTGTCATAGAAATTCATGATGCAAATCAAATCCGCTTCTACAGCAGCGCTGTATTTCAACAATGATTTTACAAAACCATCTGATTTTGATTCTGTAATTTCAACTTCGTAAGGAATATTTCTCTCGCTGAAATACTCTTCTGCGAAACGAATATTTCTGTTGAGTTGATTGCGCAAGAATTCATCCGTTTCACCTGGAGAAATCAAATGCACTTTAGAACCAAAGTATTTCGCCATGTCAGCAACAAGGCTCAACTTCTGTTTTGTTTCTTTATGAAGATCCAAAGGCACAACTAGTTTGTGGTAACCTTGTGGACGAATGTTGCGCTCTTGAACTACGATGAAAGGAACGCTACTTTCAGTAACGATTTTCAACGCTCTGCTACCTGTAATGAATTGCATTCCGCGCAATCCGTGTGTACCCATGATGATCAATGATGCATCAATCTCTGTAGCTACTTTGTCGATATCTTCGAAAATGCTTCCGATTCTCACAATTGTTTGAATCTCCACACCTTTTTCGCTTCTAATCATTTCGCTCAACGCTTCAAGCTTCGCGCGAGCCTCACCGATTTGTTGTTTGTTCTCGATAATATGGATAACGTGCACTTCTGCATTGATGATCTTTCCTGTAAGGATAGCGTGATCAATGGCTGTGTCACTTACCTTGGTAAAATCAGTCGGAACTAGAATTTTGTTGTTGTAAGCCATTTGGTCTCTATTAATCTATTGCACAAATCTAAGACGATTCAGCTAATAATGCTGTGACTGAAATCATTAGTTTATTTAAAAAATTTCAATTACCCATGCATTACCATGAATTTTTCTACGAGTTCAAGGAACTTCACTGGAGCCTCGGCATGCACCCAATGACCTGATTCTTCAATGGTTTCGAATTGAACCGATGGAATAATCGTACGTATTGAATCAAAATCATTTGGGGTAACATATCCACTTCTTCCTCCCAAAATAAATAGGGTTTCACAATCAATCTCCTCATCGGGAAGTGCTGCCAATACCTCGTCGATATGATTATCAAGAGCTTTCAAATTGAATCTCCAATCCAGCAATCCCGGTTCTTTCCAATACATATTCTTCATCAAAAACTGCATGGTTGATGGTTCGGAAACATAAACTGAAAGTCTTTCCTCCGCCTCTTTTCGTGAAGGACAGTTCGCCACATCGACATTGTAAAGACCTTTGAAAATCACATCATGATGGCGCGGATAGCTCTTAATTCCCATGTCAGCGATGATCAATCCTTTTACAAGAAAACCATTTTTTTGAGCAAAACGCATGGCTGTTTTTCCTCCCATGCTGTGCCCTAGAATTATTACATCACGCATTCCTTCTTCTGCAATCAAATCGAGCAGGTCATCGGCCATAAGGTCATAGTTATGCTCATCGGAATGGCCAGAATGTCCGTGGTTGCGTTGGTCTACAAGAACGACTTGATAATTTTCACTTAATTTTTTTGCATGCGTTTGCCAATTATCACTGCTCCCAAAAAGTCCGTGCAGAATGATAAGAGGTTGTCCTTCTCCAAAAATGCGATAGCTCAGTTTCATCGTGCGAGCTCCCTTTTATACATGTTCACCGTATTTTCTAAACCAAAATAAAGTGCGTCGCTTATCAGAGCATGACCGATTGAAACCTCAAGCAAACCTGGGATATTCTGAGAAAAATATTTTAGGTTTTGCAATGAAAGATCGTGCCCAGCATTTAGTCCAAGGCCAACTTTCTGCGCCATTTCAGCGGCAACTATAAAAGGAGCAATTGCCTTTTCTTTATTTTCAAAAAACTCAGTTGCATAAGATTCCGTGTAAAGCTCTACTCTATCCGTTCCAGTCTCAGCCGCAGCCGCGATCATATCCGGATTAGCATCAACGAAGATGCTTGTGCGAATACCTTCCGCTTTGAAACGCTTGATAACATTGATTAAAAAATCTTTGTTGCTAATGGTATCCCAACCAGCATTGCTAGTAATAGCTCCAGGAGGATCGGGCACAAGCGTTACTTGATGTGGTCGCGTTTCGAGTACAAGGCGAATAAAATTCTCGTCAGGATTGCCTTCGATATTAAATTCTGTAGTCACCACTTCTGCGAGCTGGCGGGCGTCTGCATAGCGGATGTGGCGCTCGTCTGGACGAGGATGCACTGTAATTCCCTCTGCACCGAATCGTTCGATATCACGAGCTGCTTTGATTACATCTGGAACGTTGCCGCCACGAGCATTTCTCAAAGTCGCTATCTTGTTGATATTCACACTAAGTTTTGTCATTCTCTTGAAATTGTTATTAATCCATACGATTGTGTGCAAAACTCCGAAGAGAATGGCTTGGATGTACACCTTAGACACGCAATTTTTGGCTCGATATTTACGTCCTTGTTAATAACAAGGAGAACTTTCTTCGTTTACCGGTGTATAAACGGTAGGGAAACAAAGTTTCACTATGTAAAAGAGTTGAAAAATCCTAACACCCGAAAACGTTGATCACTGCCCTGAACATAATTAATCCCGACATCCCTGCCTTGTCACCGTCGGAGGATCCAAACAACGCTTTGAGCTTGATGGATCAATATAGAGTGGCTCACCTACCAGTAGTTGAGAAGGGAAAGTTCTTAGGAATGGCTTCTGAAACAGCTATGCTGTCAGCAGGAGAAGTGGTTTCTGATCCAGATATGCACTACACCAATCTGATTGATGGTAGTGTAGAACCTGACGAACACATCTTAGAAGTTTTAAAATCAGCGAGTGAGCTTCACCTCACTGCTATTCCAGTAGTTGATAAAACCGGCAACTTCCTTGGTTGTGTTACATTAGAAGATTTAGTAGAAAAGCTTTCTCAAATGCAAGGTGCCGACCGTCCGGGTGGAATCATTGTACTTGAAATGGCCGAACATGATTATAGCTTGCAGCAAATTGCGCGTATTGTCGAAGAAAACAACGCGAAAATCTTAAGTACCTCTGTTAGCCCTGGTGATGCAGGTCAAATCGAAGTCAATTTGAAAATCAGCAATCCCGATGTGAATGCTATTCTTCAAAGTTTCTCTCGATTCAATTACAACATCAAAGGAAGCTATCAAGAGCCTGTATACACTGAAGACATGCGCAAGCGTTACGAAGAGTTGATGAGATACCTCAACATCTAATCTGAATCCACTACCTTCGTAATCCCGAAGAAAATTTGAAGACGGGGAATTCATGAAATTCAGTATTTACGGCAAGCGATTCGAGCCAGCTTACGCGAAACATGTAGAGCATTTATTCAATGCGCTCATCCGCCGCGGCGTGAAAGTTTCGGTGTATGAAAAATTCTATCGTTTTATTAAAGATTTTTTCCCGCTTCCTGAAACTGTTACCACATTTACCCGAGAAGATGTCATTACCGACAGCTCCTTTCTTATCAGTGTGGGTGGCGACGGTACCTTGCTTGATACCGTAACGATTATCAAAGACACCAAGATTCCTATTCTTGGATTAAACACCGGTAGACTCGGGTTTCTTTCCCATGTCGACGTGGAAGAAATCGACCGCGCTGTAGAATCGTTAATAAATGGTGATTACACTTTAGATAAACGTTCGTTGATTGAAGTGCGCAGCGCAGATCAACAATTTGGCGATTTTCCTTATGCCTTAAATGAGGTAACTATTCTCAATAAAGAAAGAAATAGCATGATTACCGTTCACGCCTATGTGAACGATTTGTATATGAGTACCTATTGGGCTGATGGATTAATTATCGCTACTCCAACGGGATCAACTGCCTACAACCTCAGTTGCGGCGGTCCAATCGTGACGCCAGATTCGAATAATTTGATCATTACTCCAGTGGCGCCGCACAATTTGAACGTGCGCCCTATTATTCTTTCCAATTCAAACAAAATTTCGCTCCGTGCGGAAGGTCGTGAGCCACAATCTCTGCTTACCATTGATAGTAGATCGTACGCATTAGATCGCGGAACCTCTTTAGAATTGACCAAAGCAAACTTCGAAATCAACCTTGTGTGCCTAGAGGGACAAGACTTCTTCCATACCATTCGAAATAAGATGGGTTGGGGTGTTGATAGAAGAAACTAAAGTGTCACTTTTCGTGGCTTTGCACCGTATAAATTTGTGTGCAATAAAAACCCTATTTTTTCGATAACCACCCGATGAAACGCCTAGTTCTCCTATTTATTTTAAGCTGTATTTCTATCACTTTTTTTGCTCAGTCAAATAAATATGACAAGAGCAAAGAGATAGGTCTATTGGCTGGAACGGCCTACTATCTAGGTGAAGTGAATCCGTACAAGCATTTTGGCACTCAATTAAAAACTTGCGGTGGCCTTTCATTTCGAAACAATTTCAATAAGCGTTGGACCTTGAAAACCTCGGTTTTATTTGGTCAAGTCTATGCATACGACAGCGATAGTGATAGCGAATGGATTCGCAACCGCAATCTTCATTTTCGCAATCAGTTTATCGAAACGAGCATGCAATTCGAGCTCAATTATTTCTCTTACCAAATTGGAAGTCACGATTGGATCAGTCCATATCTCTTTATGGGATTGGCATACACCAATATGAAACCTCAGGCAAATTACAAGGGCAATTGGTATGAATTGCAACCCTTGGGAACTGAAGGTCAAGGGACTAGTCTTGGTGGTGATAAATACAACACCAATATTTTCGCGATGCCCTTGGGCGTAGGAATCAAGTTTAATATCTATGCGATTTTCGGATTTTCAATGGAATGGGGCGTGCGTCGCACCTTCACCGATTACTTCGATGATATTTCAGGAAAATATGCGGATCCAGAGATTCTTCAAGATGAAAATGGTACCACTGCATCTGTTTTAGCGGACCAAAGTTTAACAAAAGCACGTGCCGACGGCTCGAACACGGGACTTCAGCGCGGAGACCCCGGACGTAAAGACCTGTATTTCTTTGCTTTAGGCTCATTAAACATAAGAATAGACAAAAAGGCAACTTCGTGTTGGAATGGGGAACTATATACCCCATGAAAATCGTACATTTGCCCGCGTTTAACTATTGACCTTGTACATGAGTCTTTACGACCAAATTGATCTCTTACGAATCCCGAAACATGTGGCCATCATTATGGACGGGAATGGGCGCTGGGCAAAAAGCCAGGGCAAAGAGCGTATTTTCGGTCATTTCAATGGTGTTGAAGCCGTTCGTGCTTCACTCAAAGCAGCCACCAAAGCGGGTGTTAAGTATTTGACTCTCTACGCATTTTCAACAGAAAACTGGAATCGTCCAAAAGAAGAAGTAGAAGCTTTGATGAATTTGCTTGTGCAAACCATCATGGGTGAAATTGAAGAATTGGACAAAAACGAGGTTCGTCTCCACACCATTGGCAATATTGACAATCTTCCAGCTAGCTGTCAAGCGGAGTTGGAAAAAGGCATGGAGCGCACCAAGAATAATTCGAAGATTAATTTAATCCTTGCTCTCAGCTATAGTTCGCGCTGGGAAATTGGAAATGCAATCAAACAGATCATTTCCGAGGGCATTGAAGAAGAAGAAATAACAGACGAGTTAATTTCGTCATACCTTACTACATCAGCGTTTCCCGACCCTGAGCTGTTAATTAGAACAAGCGGTGAGATTCGGATAAGTAACTTTTTGCTATGGCAAATCGCCTATTCAGAGTTATATTTTACCGAAACCCTATGGCCGGATTTTTCAGAAGAAGACTTTTTCAAAGCATTGGTTGATTATCAAAGCCGTGAAAGGAGATTTGGAAAGATTTCCGAACAACTAATCAATGATGATTCTAACTCCTGAAAATCTGGACAAAAGAAGAAAAAAACGTATGCCTCCTTTCATTAAAATCATATCTATCCGCTTCGCTATTCTATTCGGCCTGCTTGGATTGTCCTTCACTGGACATTCTCAGACCATGATCGGAACGGGGATCGATTATCAAAATCCAGCAAAATTCACTATTGCCGGTATCTCGGTTGTAGGTGCAAAGTACAGTGATGTACAAGCCATCAAATTATTCAGTGGTCTTCAAGAAGGAAAAGAAATCATTATCCCTGGTGATGCAATTACCGATGCGGTACGCAAGCTATGGAAGCAAAAGCTTTTCACAAATATCAAAATCAGTGTTGCTGAATTCCGTGGCCAAGAAGTTTACCTCGTTATCGAACTCACGGAAATGCCTCGATTAGGTCGCTATTCCATTGAAGGAATTAAAAAAGGAGAAGCAGAAAATATTCGCGAAAAACTGAATTTGCGTACTGGAATTGTTTGCGGTGAAAACTTGAAGTCAAACGCGGTTAATATCATCAAGGATCATTATCAAGAAAAAGGTTTCTTCAACGTATCGGTAAATGTCGTTGAAGTACCAGACGAAATGATGCAGAACAGTGTGAAGTTGATTTTCGAAATTGATCCGGGCAATAGAGTGAAAGTGGAGAACATCACGTTTGTAGGTGTTTCCAAAATAGAAGAGAAAAAGTTATTGCGCGCGATGAAGAACACCAAAGAGCGCAATTTCTTTAGAATATTCAAAGCTTCGAAGTTTATCGAAGATGAATACCAAGAAGACAAATTAAAGCTGATTGATAAGTACAACAAAGAAGGTTTTAGAAATGCTAAAATCATTTCTGATTCTGTTTATATCATCAATCCAGAGCGTATCGGCATCACTATTACAATTGCAGAAGATCAGAAATTCTATTTTAGAAATGTGACTTTCTCTGGTAATGTCAAGTACCGCACTTCACAATTGGACAGCGTATTAAACATCAACAAAGGTGATTTGTATGACTTAGCATTGTTGAATGAGCGCTTGAGTTTTAGTCCTACAGGCCGCGACATTACTAGCTTGTACAATGACGATGGATATTTGAATTTCTACATTTATCCTGTAGAGACTATTATTTTCCCAGATAGTATCGACGTGGAAATCCGTATGGATGAAGGCCGTCAATACCGCAACGGACGTATTACGGTTACTGGTAATACAAAAACAAACGACCACGTAATTCACCGTGAAATCAGAACGCGTCCTGGTGACTTGTTCAGTCGTGCAGATATTCAACGTACACAACGCGAGTTGATGAACTTAGGATATTTCAATCCTGAAGGATTTGATATTCGTATGAATCAACGAGCTGAAGATGGCGTGGTAGATATTGAGTATGTAGTTGAAGAAAAACCATCCGATCAGATTCAATTATCTGGTGGTTGGGGTGGCGGCCGCGTTGTCGGTTCATTGAGCTTGAGCTTCACGAATTTCTCTATGCGTAAAGTTTTCAAAAGAGGCGCTTGGACACCGATTCCATCTGGTGACGGACAACGATTGAGTTTGAGTGCTACTTCAAATGGTACTTATTTCCAATCGTACAATCTTTCATTTACCGAACCTTGGTTGGGTGGTAAAAAACCTAACTCACTTTCTCTTTCTGTTTACAAATCTGTTCAAACGAATGGTGTGACAAAAGCAGAAGATGGTAATGGAAAAACAAGACAATCATTGAGCATTCTTGGTGCTACAGCAAGCTTCGGACAACGTTGGCAGAAGCCAGATGACTGGTTTGTGTTCTACGGTGGTGTTTCTTATCAGCACTTTGATTTGAATAGATACGGTTCGTTCTTTAGCTTCAACCAAGGGTATTCTAATAACCTTGCAGCGAGCTTTACATTAGAAAGAAACTCTGTAAGTGAGCCGATCTACCCAACATGGGGATCTAAGATCACCTTGACCTCAAAAGCTACATTGCCATACACCTTGATAGGAGAGAAATTCTTCAATAAAGAGAATGATTATGAAGCGATGACAGATCAAGAGAAATTTGATTGGGTAGAGTACTACAAAATCAAGTTCACTGCGAACTGGTATACTTCTTTGAACAAGAGCAAAAACAAACTTGTACTTCACACCAACGTTGGATTTGGTTTCTTAGGAACATACAATCAGAACTTGGGAGAATCACCATTTGAACGTTTCTACCTCGGTGGTGTATTCTTGAGTGGATACTTGCTCGATGGTCGTGAAATTGTAAACCAACGTGGTTATGATGACTTGTCATTGACAAGACCAAGCGACAACGTTGGAGCACCATTGATTTCGAAATATGGAGCAGAGTTGAGATACCCACTTTCTACTAATCCTAATGCAACCATTTATGCGCTGACATTCTTGGAAGCTGGTAAGACTTGGGAGAATTTCCGCGACTATAATCCGTTCGATTTGTATCGAAGCACTGGCGTGGGTCTAAGAATATTCTTACCTATGTTTGGTTTGCTCGGATTCGATTATGGATGGAGATTGGACGATGTAGAAACGGCGCCAAATATGGCACGTGGACAGTTCCACTTCTCTATTGGTATGAATATGGGAGAACTTTGATAAACACTTGAAAAAAAGCCTCATGAAAAAAACACTTGCAGTTTTAGCCTTACTACTCACTTTCTCTGTGGTATCCGTAGCTCAAAAGTTTGGCTACGTTGACTCGAAGTATATTCTTAGTCACGTTCCAGAATATCAAGAAGCTCAAAAGCAAATCAATACTTTGAGTACTCAATGGCAAAAGGATATTGAGGCGAAGTATGAGACTATTGAAAAATTAGAAAAGGCATATCAAGCAGAGAAAATTCTTTTGACAGAAGATATGCGTAAGAAGCGTGAAGAGGAGATTGAAGAAAAAAGAAGAGAAGCCAAAGAACTACAAAAGACCAAGTTTGGGGTTGATGGTGAGTTGTTTCAGAAGCGTGAAGAATTGATCAAGCCAATTCAAGATGCTATTTATGCTGCTATTCAAGAGGTAGCAAGTCAAAGCGCCTTGATGGTTGTTTTTGATAAAGCGAATCACAGCAATATTTTATATTCAAATCCTAAACATGACATTAGCGATAAGGTCTTGAAAAAAATGGGCTTGAAACCTGGAGAAATCCTTGAAGAAGAGGGTGATGAAGAGGGCAACGGTGGAGAAGAAAAGCCAGGAACTGATGGAAAATCAGGCGGCGCAGGTGGTAAAACAGGCGGAGATCGTGTTCCAGCAAAAGGAGAAAAAACAGCTCCAAAGGGGGGCGGTAAATAATCCTGTTGTATTTTGGCCTCGCTTTTGCTTTGGGCCGAGCAGGTTCAAAATATATTAACCAGAATAACAAATTCGAGAAATGAAAAGATTTTTGATTTTAACGGTGGCATTGGTAGCTTCTCTTTCAGCTTTCAGCCAGAAAATTGCCCACCTAGATCGCGCCGCATTGGTAAAATCAATGCCTGAGTCAGTTGACGCTGAGGCGAAACTTGCAGTACTTCAAAACGACTACAAATCAGCTTATGATAATTTGCAAGGAGAGTATGATGCTCTAGTTCAAGAATATCAAACCTATGCAGAGACATGGGCAAAGCCAATTTTGGAAATTAAAGTAAAAGCAATTCAACAAAAAGAACAATCTCTTGCTGAGTTTGAGCAAACTGCTTCAAATGACTTGCAAACACAACAAAATGTATTGTACATGCCAATTATCGAAAAGGCTGACAAGGCAATTGCTGATGTAGCTAAAGAGAATGGAATCACTTACGTAATAGACAGTGGACTTGGTGTTCTTCTTTATATGGGTGGCGAGGATATCCTTGATAAAGTAAAAACTAAACTTGGTATCCCACTTACACCTGCAGCTCCTACGAAACCAGCCCCAACAAATGGCGCAGGTACTCCAGCTCCAGCTCCTGGAATGACTCCAAAGAAATAATTCTTTCAACATAAGAGAAAAAATCCCGATCAATTGGTCGGGATTTCTTTTTTTTGTACCAATGAAATCTTCTAATAGACCTATAGGAATATTCGACTCCGGCATTGGAGGCTTGACTGTAGCTAGTGCTATTAAAAAAGCTTTACCCGGAGAATCCTTTATCTATTTCGGAGATACAGCACATTTGCCCTACGGCGACAAGTCACCAGAGAGCATTAGACACTATGCCGCGCGTATTACGTCTTTCTTATTAGACAAGAAGTGCAAAGCGATTGTAATAGCCTGTAATACCGCCTCAGCCCATGCTCTTAAGACTGTGCAGGATATCTGTGGACCAGAAATCCCTGTAATCAGTGTCGTTGATCCTGTAGCAGAATACACTGCAGAGCATTATAGCGATTGCAGAGTGGGGGTTATTGGGACAAAGGGGACAATTCACTCTCGGATTTATGTGAATCGTATTGAGAAGCTGAACAAGACATTAAAAGTATTGTCAAACGCCACTCCCCTGCTCGCTCCAATGATTGAGGAAGGATTTTTTAATAATAGCATTTCACAAACCGTGATCAACAGTTATTTATCCAAGAAAAGTTTTGGTGGAATAAATGCATTGATTTTGGGATGTACGCATTATCCTTTGATTAAAAAAGAAGTAGAGTCTTTTTACAAGAAAAAGATCGAAATCATAGACAGTGCAGGCGTAGTAGCGGAATACGTAAAAACTACATTAACCGCGAAAAAGCTTTTGAATACAGATAAAAAAGAACCGAAATACGAGTTCTATATCTCCGATTTCACCACTTCATTTGAGCAGAGCACGAAGATATTTTTCAAAGAAAAAATTCAGTTGACTGAAGCCCGAATCTGGGATTAAGACTGAGGTTCTACACCATCACGAATTGTAACGGTAGTTTCTTCCATCGGAGCGATAACCTCTTCGCCATTTTGTATTTCTTCATTTTTAGTGAAGAATCTTTTTTGGAAAAGTAGTATGAGGATAATTCCGAGAGTAATTGCTGAATCTGCTACGTTGAATACCGGTGGGAAGAGTTCGATTACACGGCCATTCCAAGTGATTGTCTTATTGAAATGGAGCATATCTACCACATTGCCCATGAGGAAAGGAGCATACCCTTCGCCGTTCATTTGGGCTTTTCCGAAGTACATGGTGTAGTCGCCGTAGTGAGGGTCAAACGTTGATCCGCGATCGAAAGCGATGCCGTAGGCAGCGCTATCAATGATGTTACCGAGAGCTCCAGCAACAATTAGTGACACACACATAATGTAGCCCCAATGCGCCTTTTCCTTGATTAGTTTCCATAGATACCAAGAAATACCTGTAACCACAACAAGGCGGAAAATGCTGAGGGCAAGTTTCCCTCCGTTTCCAGGAATCATCCAGCCGAACGCCATACCCGGATTTTCGACAAATTGAAGGTCGAACCAGCCAGGAATCAGGGCATAACTTTCACCGTAATTGAAATTGAGCTTCACCCATACTTTGAGCAATTGGTCAATCAGCAAAACAGTAAAAATAGTGAAGAGAGCTTTCTTCAAAATAGGAGATATTAAATCGGTCACGCCTCAAAAGAGGCGCGACCGAAAAATTATGATTGCATGTTTTTCGCTTCGATACTGAGCGTAGCGTGCGGAACAAGACGAAGTCTTTCTTTCGGAATCAATTTACCAGTCACACGGCAAACGCCATATGTTTTGTTTTTGATTCTGAGCAAAGCATTTTCAAGAGCTTGAATGAACTTTTCTTGACGAGAAGCAAGTTGAGCAACCTCTTCGCGGCTCATAGTATCATTGCCGTCTTCCATCATCTTGAAAGTCGGAGAAGTATCGTCGGTGCTATTATCACCTTCGTGTGAAAGAGATTGTTTCAACTCTTCCAAATCCGATTTAGCTTGAACCAACTTCTCATTAATAAGCGCTTCGAACTCTTTCAAGTCCTTTTCCGAATATTTAGTTGCTTCCGGCTTTGTTTCTTCTGTTGTTTCTTTCTTCTTTGCCATAAACTTTACAGTTTTTGAATGTGTATCACAGAGGTCACGTTTTCATCAATTTCTACGTTGTGACCTTCAGTTAGGTTCTCGGTGACAATTAATTCACCCGCAAGAACTTGCGCGCGAATATATTCTGAATTCGTTTCGATTGCTTCATTGTAGATATCATTGGATAAAATCTTCACAGAAATTTTATCTGTAACCTCAAGTCCGCTTTCTTTTCTAATATTCTGAATACGATTAACGAATTCACGAGCCACTCCCTCACCGCGTAAGGAGTCGCTGATTGTTACATCCAGAGCGACAGTAAGCGCGCCATCATTGGCTACTTTCCATCCGGGGATATCGACAGGAATAATTTCGACATCCTCTGGAATCAATTCTATTGGACCATCTGCAGTTGGGAAAGAGAACAACGCATTTGTTTCAATAGCCTTAATAATTTCTTCACCGTTTGAGAGTGCAAAGGCTTGAAGTTCTTTCATAAACTTCCCGCATTTTCTTCCCAAGGTTTTGAAATTTAATTTGAGTTGCTTCACAATTTTCGCTTGTGACTCATCCACAAATTCAATCGTCTTCACGTTCACTTCCGCAAGAATCAAATCACGTACCGCATCGATTCTATTCTTAGTGGTTTCATCAAGAACAGGAATACGAATCGCAGCGAGTGGCTGTCTTACACGCAAATTCTCTTTCTTTCTAATAGAAAGAATCATTGAAGAAATTTTGCGAGCAAGATCCATTCTTGTTTCAAGGTCTGCATCAATCAGTGATGAATCCGCTTTTCTAAGTAGAGAAAGGTGAACAGAATCCTTATCATTTTCAGTAAGGTTTTTGTACAACCATTCAGCGAAGAAAGGAGCAAATGGACTCATCAATTGTGATACTCCATGAAGACATTCGTACAAGGTTTCGTAAGCTGACTTTTTATCGTCAGTCATTTCACCATGCCAGAATCTTTTTCTCGAAAGACGAACATACCAATTGGATAAAAGTTCATCTACGAATTCGTCAATAGCGCGCGCTGCAGGAGTTGGGTTGAAATCATCGAGAGCCTCAGTTACTGTTTGGAACAAGCTATTGAGACGAGAAATGATCCAACGGTCCAATTCCGAACGTTGTGCTACTGGTGTAGTATTTTTTGGATCATACGCAAAATCATCGATGTTGGCGTAGATCGCGAAGAATCCATAAGTATTGAATAACGTACCAAAGAACTTGCGTTGCACTTCTGTGATACCGTCTATATCAAATTTCAAATTATCCCATGGCTGCGCGTTGGTAATCATATACCAGCGAGTAGCATCAGGACCGTATTTCGCGATGGTTTCAAATGGATCAACAGCGTTGCCCAAACGCTTTGACATTTTGTTTCCATTCTTATCCAAAACAAGTCCGTTCGAGACTACATTTTTATAAGCAACAGAATCAAAACACATTGTAGCGATGGCGTGCAATGTATAGAACCAACCACGAGTTTGATCGACACCTTCTGCGATAAAATCAGCAGGGAAGTATTTTCTTGAATCGATCAAATCTTTATTTTCAAAAGGATAATGCAATTGCGCATAAGGCATTGCACCACTATCAAACCACACGTCGATTAGATCCGATTCACGCGTCATTTTTTCTCCTTTAGAGGACACGAGAATATAATCATCCACATAAGGTTTATGCAGATCAAACGTATTGTAATTATCAACCGAATGATCATTCGGTTTGAAATCAGCTAGTGGATTTTTTGAGATGAAACCAGCAGCAAGAGACTTTTCCAATTCGCCTTTGAGTTGTTCTAGGCTATTGATACAAATTTCTTCGCTGCCATCTTCTGTGCGCCAGATTGGAAGTGGAATTCCCCAGAAGCGTGAACGAGATAAATTCCAATCGTTCGCATTTTCCAACCAGTTACCAAAACGACCTGTTCCGGTAGCTTCTGGCTTCCAATCGATGGTGTTATTCAACTGCACCATTCGCTCTTTTACATCCGTTACTTTGATGAACCAAGAGTCGAGAGGATAGTATAGAACTGGTTTGTCTGTTCTCCAACAGTGAGGATAATTGTGCTCGTACTTCTCGATTTTGAAAGCTTTGTTTTCAACACTCATGTATTTATCGAGCGCAGGAATTATTGGTTTAAGAATTTCTTTTTGAACTAATAATTCAGCTGCTTTTTCTTCGTCAGAGTAATATGCCTCTTTTACGAATCTATTTTGAAGAGGGAAATTTGGATCATTTACTTCCGAAACGAAGCGACCAGTTTTATCAACTAGGGTTAGTGATCCAATTCCATTTTGTTTAGCCGTTCTAAAGTCATCCGCACCAAAACTTGGAGCGATGTGGACGATACCTGTTCCATCTTCAGTCGTCACGAAATCACCGATTACAACGCGGAAAGCGTCGCCATCCGTGGGCTGCGTGTATGGAAGCAATTGATTATAACGTATTCCAGCTAGCTGACTTCCTTTGAATTCTGCTATTTTTTCGAAAGGAATATTTTTATCACCTGCTTTGTAATCCTCCAATTTCAATTCTGCATTTTTCTCAGAGAAATGCTTTGAGAAAAGGTCATTAGCAAGAATAACCACTACAGGTTTATGAGTGTATTGGTTGAATGTTTTTACAGCAGTGTAGGTGATGTTTTTACCTACAGCGAGGGCAGTATTTGACGGTAATGTCCAAGGTGTAGTTGTCCATGCGAGGAAGAATACTTCTTCATCAGAGACATTGAGACCTATTTCGCGAAGTTTCTCTACCTCAGCCACATTGAATTGTGCCGTGATGGTAGTGTCTTTAACGTTTTTGTAGGTGCCGGGTTGGTTAAGCTCGTGTGAGCTAAGACCAGTTCCTGCTGCTGGAGAGTATGGTTGTATCGTGAATCCCTTGTAAAGGAGTCCTTTTTTGTGGATTGTCGAAAGGAGCCACCAAACAGATTCGATGTATTTGTTGTCGAACGTGATGTATGGGTCTTTCATATCGACCCAGTAACCCATAACACGAGTAAGTTCCTCCCATTTATCGGTATATTTCATTACTTCCGAGCGACACGCTTTATTGTATTCTT
>JBJOKO010000010.1:0-20417 GCA_046046035.1 Bacteroidota bacterium
TGCAGTCATAAAATCTTCTCCACTCGTGCAAATCATCAATAAGCTTTTCATACTTCTACTATTTTCTCTGAGTTTATTTTCTTGTAAAAAAGAAGATGAAACCATTGAAGAGTGCGATAACACGTGTATTCCAGATACCCTAATTGTTGTTGACACGTTGATTATTGATGAAACGCAGCCTCATCAAAATCCTGTGATAAATCAAGCGTTGAATTGGTTTACACAAATGCAGAATGACAACGGTCTACTCGAAAGTTCCGCGAATTCAAACTTTGTTTCGCTATACGACAATGCACTTTCAGTGTTAGTTTTTATTGCAAATGAAGACTATGAAAAAGCGGAATCTATTTTTGATTTTTTCAATGCAAGAATAGAAAGTGAATTGCAAAGCGGCGCAGGAGGATTCTCTCAATTCCGCGATGCACAAGGGATTCCGAGTGGAAATAGATGGTTGGGCGATAATGCTTGGATGCTTATTGCGCTAAATAACTATCATGAAAAAACTGGAAACAATACATACTCTCAACTTAGCACTGCAATAGAAAATTGGATAATATCACTGCAGGATACAGACGGGGGGCTTTGGGGGGGAACTAGAACCGATGGCTCTCAAATTGGAAAAGTGACTGAAGGCATGATCGACGCATTCAACGCGGTTTCTGGATACACTTCATTTCATTCCAATCTGCTCCAATATCTCGAAAATGATCGTTGGAACGATAGCCAGCAGTTGCTCATTTCATGGCCAAACAACACGTATGAATATGCTCTCGATAATTTTCCTTGGGGCTATTGTGTCTTTGAAGATTTTCCCGGAAGCACATTATTCGCTGCGAATATGTTCTGGTGCACACAACAAGCAACGCAAAATAATTTGAGTGTTACCGGTTATTGCTTCGACATTGATCGCGATGTCGTGTGGCTTGAAGGAACTGGAGAAATGGTCGTTGCTTTCCAAAAAGCAGGCGACATTATTTCTGCCAATTTCTATTTACAAGAAATGGAAAAAGTATTCTCCGGAAGTCCTGGTGTAACTAATGGTTTAGGGCTTCCATACGCGACAAATTTGGGCACCGGGTATGGAGCTGATCTCCTCTGGACCGGCAGCGACACAGCGCCATGTGTATCTTCTACCGCATGGTACATTTTCGGAATGCTTCAATTCGACCCATTCGAAGTGGGTTACGAAAAGAACATTCCCCAAGAAGATAAATTCTGGTTATAAAATCGACAATCGATTACTTTGACATCGTAATCAAATAGCGCAAGATCAAGTTCTCCCCTTCCGCATCCAAAACGTCTTTGCCCGCCCTTCTGTTGGTCTTTTGAACCATTTCAGGAACAATATGGTTCCAAGCACTTTCTGATTCTGAATTTGGTTTAGCCAATTTGTGACAAGTTTGGCAATTTGATTCATATAGATCTTTGCCTTTCATCAAATCGGCAAGTGTATAGCCCGGGAACTTGTCTGCTACAGCGTCAACATTTGCTTGGCTTGGAGCAGCGGATTTAGACATGGTGCAAGAAGCGATCAACGCCGAGCCTGCTATTAGAAGGAAAAGTTTTTTCATTTGGTATCGTTTCAACAAAGCTAACGAATCATGAGCCCTTTTGTACAATGTTGAATTCGAAATCTAGCAATTCTTGATACGACTCTGCCCCCTCTTGCATAAACTCATCTTCATCGTCAACCACCCAATCGATACCCCAATCCAAACCTTCATCCCTACCAGCCTTAACTTCTTGAAGAGTCATTAGCAAAGTTTTCATCGAGGCCGAGTTATAATAGGACAACTCCACCGTAAAGATTGCTTTGTTGCCAATTATTGATCTATTGGATTTTATCCATTCCATCAATGGCGTATAAAATTCCATTGCATTCATAGGCGTAGAAATCCCAGAAATAAGATATCTTCCGACAGATGGGTCAAATACAACGGCTGGTGTATTTTTTGTTCCTTCTATAATTAGGGCGCTCATGACTTCTGTATTAAATTAGCTTCTATGGTGCTATGACAAATATAATCACCGGTATCGTTCGCGGTTACTCTTACATCTACCAATTTTGCTCCTCTTCTAACAAGCTGCAACAAGCCTAAGCCTGCCCCACCCTTTTTGCCAAATTCTGGATTTAGCATTTGCTCTTTGTATCTTGAATTCAGCTCATCATCACTCAATCCACGAACAGAAGCAGCATTATCCAATAAGCGCTGGGCATCGTCCAATTGCGCTTTATTGGTCATTTCAAAAACTACAGACTTGTCGCCAATTGTCCATTTAAAAATCACTCTGTGGTCGGAGCCATAGCGCATTCCATTGTCGAGTAATTCGAGTCCAAATCCGCAAATTTTTCTTAAATCCTTTCTTTGTCCTAATTGTAATGTTAGAACCCCATTTAGCATTTCGGCTACTTGAGCAATAAAAGACTCGTCTATCAATCCTTCATATAGTAGGGTGTTTTTCTCCATGTTACAGGGTTTTTGTTTTATACTCTATTTCAAAATAATAGGTTCACTTATTTCCATTCCAATTAACATTATGTCATCAGTTTGATCAGTCGCTCCTTTCCAAACTCGCATATCCTCTTCCAAATACACTTTTGTTCGAATATGTGAATTCATCTTTTGATTAATAATTTCCTGCATTAATCGTTTCAACGAGTACTTGCGGTTTCCATTTTCTCCTCCAAACTGGTGTATGAAGCCATCGCTCAATAAATAGAAACGATCGCCTATTGAAAGATCTCTTTTATGGTTTGTCAGAGATAGAATTTGTTTTGAACTCATGTCTCCTACAGTGAATCGATCACCTTGAATTTTATCAATTCCATCCTTTGTCAATAATAGTAGCGGCTGATTCGCGCCAGCAAATTCTAATTGAAGGGTGCTCTTGACAATACAACAAAGTCCTATGTCAATTCCTGACGTAAAGCTTCTTTCTGTTTCGGATTTATTGGTAGACACAGACAATTTTCGATGAAGTTTCATCAGCAAATCCGCACAAGAATCCGAAGGAAACGTTGCTATCAATTCATTCAAATTATAGTAGGCCATAAACGATTGCATCGCAGCCGGTACACCATGTCCTGTGCAGTCAATGGCGCCAATATAAATTCTATCGTCTTGATCTAAAATGAAAGGAATATCTCCACTTACAATATCCATCGGCTGATAAATTAGAAAACTATTGGGCATACATTCTCTGAAAGAATCTTCATTGGGAATAATCATCTCTTGAAAATTCTTTGCAAAAACAATACTCGATGTTATCTCTTCATTTTTTTCCTTCAGCTGACCATTAATAAGGTTAATAGCCTCCTGATTTCTCTTGATTTCTCTATTTTTTTTCTTGGTAGAAAAAAAGGCAATCACTGCAAAAACAAGAAGAATAGAAATAAAAACTAATACTGCTAATCCGCTTTTCTTGAGAGCTGCATCTTTCTGAAGCTCCAAATTTTTTCTTTGTTGTTCACTATTCAGCAGTTCATTTTCTTTCTTCAAAAGCTCAATTCCTCTTTCGCGTTCAGCTTGTTGATTACTAAGTTGTGAAACCTTCAACTGTTCATTTGACTTTGCCTTTTCTAACTCGACAATAGTAAATCTTTGTTGTTCCGCCATCAGGGCTGCTTGCACCAATGCCAATTCCTTTATAGCCTTTTCTTTTGCCACTTGTTCGTTGAAAAGCGCTGCTTCTTGAAGTTCCTTTTCATATTTCAATTGGGTTAAATCCTTGTCTCTTTTGGCAGTTGCCAACTCAGCGGCAAGACGTTGGCTTTCAGCTTCAGCTGCGGCAACAGAAGATATAATTGATCTCTCTTTCTTTGAAATGGACTCGATTAGATCGTGGTGCCCAGAAACTTCCTTCTGCGAAAAAGCCTTTATTTCTTCTACTAATAATTCCGCTTTCTTTTGAACCTCCCTAGCTTGATCCTCCTCGCCCATCTGCATGTGCAAGCCTACCAGCAACATATATACATCCCTCAAAAGTCCTGTTTCCTCAGATCTTTCAGCAGAATTCATGGCAATTTTTGCGGACTCCATTGCGCCAGTAAAATCCCCTGTTGCGGCCAAAATCTTAGCCCTCAATGAGTGGGCTACACTCAAGTTATGCCACTCACTTGAAGTGGTACTCTTACTAACACTTTTTTCTAATAGAAACAAAGCTTGATCATTCTTGCCTTGTTTAAATTGTGTAATAGAAAGATTCAAAAAAATTAATGAATAACTCGAGTCTGTAGGCTTTACTTTCTTCGAGGCCAAGGTCAAATGTTCCTCGGCTAAACTGAATTTGCCTAGTTGCAAATAAAGCTCGCCAATATTATTTTCTATTATTCCTAAAGTGGAATCTGAAAGCCCTGAATATTCCGGTGTTGTCAAAGACATCAAATACATTATCGCCGAATTATACTGGCCTTTTTTTCGCTCAACAAGCGCAATGTCCAACACCTTTTCTGAAGCCTTAATCACATCTCCTTTTTCACGTAAATGAGTAATAATCTCATTCAAAACCAAAGACGACTCCTCAAGTCGATTCAATTTATACAGGCATGTAGCCTTCAATTCCATTAGATTCAACTGGACACTTTCGTCAAGATTTGATTCCGAATTCAATTGATCGATGTACTCCAACTCCTTCTCCCAAGCGCCCCAACGTCTAAACAAATTAATTAACGACATACTTCCAGCGGTGTAATACTCATTGGAGATAGAGCGCGAAATAGTTTGACATCTAAGGCCATATTCCAAAGCCTCATAATACTGACCAAGCTCGCGATAAGATTCAGAAAGTATCAGCGAGGCTCTGCATAAGTCCACTTTATGTGACTCTGTTAAAGCCGCATTGTATGCTTCGTGAGCCGACACTAAAGCCTTGCTATAATCCCCCGTTTGATAACTCGATGAAGCTTCTGAAATAAAGCCATCAAAATTGCTTTGGCTTCCAACATTTGAAACCAAAATGAGAATGAAAACGACGGAGAGAATTATCGATTTCATCATTTCAATTTATATGTAAGTGAAACTTGAAATTGACGAGCCATTATAGGCAAATCTTTTAAATCACCCGCGTACGGACTAGCAACCTTTAAAGCGTTATCCAAAATGTTATTTACACCGAAATGACACTGTAAATTATTCATTCTAACAGGACGAATAATGATACCACTATTCAAAATAATGGTTGCCGGGTGCACTTCCGATTCATAATACCCATCACCATAATCATGGCTACTTTCTAATTCACCTTGATAATTGAGGGCTGAGTATAAAGAAATTGCCTCGCCTACTTTATACTTCAATGAGAATGATGTCTTGAAAGAAGCCAGCCCCAAATAAGCGCGACTAGGATTTTCTATCGCGATAATCTCTGGCATATCGGTATTTTTAGATGGTCGGTAAACACTTAATCCACCTTGGAATTGCGTTCTTTGGGACTTGAAAAAGTACCTCAACTCTAGCCCATAACTTCCGCACCTTTTTCTATTGATATAATTATCATATAACAACGAGTCGAAAACGTAAACAATCGGATTCTGAATGCTCGTTTGAAATAATGTTACCTGTGCTGTTGCGTTTTTTCCAGACTGATAGCCAAGCGTTAATTCATTGGTTTGTACCAATTCGTTTTTTAACTCTTCATCGACTGGGCCTAGATTGACATTCTGAATAGTTGGAATTTTGAATGCGCTACTGAAAAGTAGTTTTGCGAAAAAATTTCCTTTAACCAAATTCCAAGCAAATCGTGGGGCGATTAACAATGGCGCTAAGCTATTTTTCTCGGCTCTTGCTCCTAATTTCCAAATGCCCAGCTTGCTCCTATAATTGATTTCTGAATGAAGGGCCAAGTCGCCAACTCCAATAACATTCCTTTCATTAATAGACCACGTAAATCCACGATGCAAGATTTGTCCTCGTTGATAATAACCTTGAACACCTCCATTAAAACTAATTTTCGTTCCAATCTTTCCATCGACAATACTAGAAAGCGATATCTTCCTTTCTTGTGTATTTGTGGCCATTAAATCCTCTTCCAAATTGTTCAAATTAAACCACGGCAATTGATTCAAATAAGTAAGTCGAGTTCTGCCCTTTAATTTATTCGACACCTTGTACTTCCATTCTGTGTCCCAGGCCAAGGTTTTCATTAATATGGAATAATTATCTTCCGAGAGCTGATATAAATATTCATTGAAAAATAGTTGAGTTCTCATGTTTTTTCGAGTAATACCCAAATACATAAATTGATCTGTTACTTGGGTACTATCGCCATAACTCAACGACACTGTGTCACTATCAATTTCAGAATAGGTGCTACGCAGTGAATTTTTAAACGAGGCTTGAAATGAAACAAATGTTTCTTTGCCAACTTGTTCATTTAAGGCGAGAGAAACTCCATTTCTATTTAAAAATCCCTTTGAATAAGACGACTCTACAATAAACTTCATCCCCTTTGTTTCAGAGGCTTGCTTAGTAATAATATTAATGACGCCGAGCGCCGCGGTTCCTCCATACAAAGCAGATCCCGGACCTGTCATTACCTCAATTCTGCTTACATTATCCAACGATAATCGACTTCCTAATGCAAATGATCCAAAGTCCAAATCATTCAACGGAATTCCATTAATCATGTATAGGACCTTTCCTTCATGTGCCCATAAACCTCGAATGCCGAGCCCTATCACATCATCAACATCTCTACCAAGCGATACACTTGGTAAAAACGCCAATACATCCATGAGGTCATTTGAACCCATAGACTGAATCTGTTCTGCTGTTATAATATGAATCGTTCCAGGAGCCTCTCTAATATCAAGCTCTTGAAAATCAGAAATGGAAGATTGAAATTGGTTGAAATGAATAGACGAGTCTGCGGATCCAATTCCGAAAACATCACTAACGAATATGTGATCAACTGTTGTATCAGCTTGACAATAGCTCCAACTTGGCGTTAAAATCATCATCAATAACTGCACAATCAAGAAAATGCAGATCGTATGTTTCACTATAGGGTGGGTTAAAAACTACGTGTTTTAACGATCGTTGTATCAAATGGTTACCAATTTCAAGCCTCTCATTTGAACTTCTAAACCCTGCAGATGAGCTTCAATCTACTTTAATCGCCAACCCACCCCGAACTTCAACATAGGGGTTATAAAACGTTGATCATAACCGCTCTGCCAATCCAATACAGAATAATTCAGTACGGGCTGAACCGTGGTAAACAACTGGTCTGTAAACGGGTACCGCCAATCAAGGCCTATATTCAAATGAATGTTCATTCGCTTAAATCCTCCATCTTCTGAAAGGCCCATCAAATCTTGTCCAACATCATTCACAAAATAACCTCTCCTACGATACGCATAAACCCATTGCACTCCGCCCAAAGCGTGCATAGAACCCAACTTATCTGTTTCAAACAATTTGTATTGCAATTGAAGCGGGATAGAAATGACTGAAATCGAATTCCTGCCATTCGCTCTTTGCAAACTACCATTAGCCACCTGTGCAAGCTCTACCCAACTCGTATCCATTCCTATGCTATCGACTTCTGAAAAATACGTGGTGTCATAAGTCCAATTCCCCAAAAGAGGATTGAATGTCGAATCCACTTCGTAATAGCTGATTGTTATGATGGTCCACATCGTTGAATCAACTGTCACTTCTGTATTGCTTTCTAAAATAGGATATTCTACTTTATTAGAAATATGCATTGCGCCAATTCCGCTTCCCATTCTCCATTTCCCGAACGTTCGTTCTATTCCCAGTTCGGCTCCATAAGTCAGCCCCATAGACTCATAAGAATTTCTCAATTCTCCTCCTACAGAAGAAATGTTGCCAAACACAGGAAATGCGCCCCCAAAAAGGCCTCGTGCTGTGATTGTCCAAACTGGCGAGGGTACATCTATTGGAGCAAATGACCCGAATGGTGAGGGATCAAAAGTAAAATGTCCCATCAAAAGAGCTATTGAATCTACCGAATGATCATTCGGTTTATCCTCCAACTTTAATTCTATAACTTCGCCTTCATTCTGCCAATATTCATTTGGTCTATATCCTTGGTTGATGTCTTTTTTGGGGGGATCAAAAAGATCGTTGGTTTTATCTCTATTCGTTATCAATACTAGATGATTGTCTTTCGAAGAATTCACTATTGGTTGAATTGGATCCTCTTTGCCTGTGGCGCTGTTAGGTGCTGCTGAAAATTCTAATTCCTTCTCCAATGGATTACTCTTATTGGTAGATCCAACGTTGCCATTCTTCTGCTCGTAATTGTAAAGAGCCAACCCCACACCACCAAGCAGGATAAACAACGGAATTAAAATCCAAAATCTAAACTTTCTCTTTGGTTTAGAAAGGGCATCAAGCATAGCTGCTTTATCGGTCGGTATTTCCGACGACAATGCTCCACCTAGGCGCTTCTTAAACAAATCATCAATTCGATTTTCCATTTTACATCGGTTTATAACCAAGTTTACTTTCAATCAACTGCTTTAAAATTCTTCGCGCTTCTGAAACGTGCCACTTACTAGTGCCACATGAAATACCTGTCATAGCGCTTATTTCATCATGACTATATCCCTCTATTGCAAACAGATTAAAAACACCTCTTGTAGCTACGGGAAGCGTAAGTATCATTTGCTCGAGATCTTCATTTGACAGCTTTTCATCCGCGTCGCTATATAGCTCTTCGGCAATATCAGTCTCTTGATATTCCTCTTTCAATTGAACACCTGAGCGCCAGTTTTTCTGTTTGCGATATTCGTCAATTATGGTATTGCTCATTATGCGTCTACACCAAGCTTCAAAAACACCATTACCCTCATATTTCTTTATACTATCTATCAATTTCATGAACGCAGTATTCGCCACATGTTGGCGGTCTTCTTTATTAATAAAATAGCGTCCACTCATACCCATCCACATCGGCATCACCTGATCATAAAGCCATTCCAAGCTTGCACGATCACGTGATTTACATTTTTCTATTATTTCCTTGGTTGGCTGAAGCATAAAACTCAAAAACACCGATCTTCAATGAAGAAGACCAGTGCTTTGATTATTTGGTTTCACCTATTTATTTTTTTATCAAACTACGCGAAACAGAAGTGCCGTTTTCAAACACCACTTTCACCATATAGAATCCTGCATTTTGACCAGATAAATCCAAGTCAATAAAAGCTTGGTTTCCCCCAACAACTAGCGTTTCCTGCATTACAATTTGGCCCGCCATATTGTACAAACAAACTTGAGCTTTATCAGCAAATTCGCTAGAAATAGCCACTCTCGCCAAATCAACGGTTGGATTTGGATAAACAATCAGTTCAGAGTTCGCATCCTCATCTTCAACAGATACAAGCTGGCCTTGAACCACATTTAGAGTAAATGCTTGTTGGGCTCCGCCACCACCAAGCAATCCTCCTCCATCAATATTTATCAATATACAACCCGTCATAATGCAGCCTTCTTCCGTGATAATCGATAAGCAAACATTATACTCTCCAGTAGTTGCATATGTGTGTGATGGCAACATTGCAGTGCTGCTTGAGCCATCTCCAAAATCCCAGAAATAAGAAATGGGTGTACCTTCAACCGCCAACTCCAAAACCACATTAAATGCAGTAGTTGCCGTAGAATCAATGGTCAAGTAGATTATACAAACAGTTGGTTCTTCTGGACAATAATCGAAACTTGTAGAATAAGTTGTTTCAAGATTCGCATCATAATAAAACGAGCTATTCACTAATTCGCCATAGCAATTGGTAAATAATACACCTATATAACCAGCTGATTCTTGAGTGTTTCCACTACAAGAGGCTTCTCCAGCTAAGTTTGTAGAACTTGTGCATAGAACAGTCAGAGAAGAATCCATTGTCGCTGGATTATACGTGATCTCATAAAATGATACCTCTACGCCCTCTCCAGCACCATTTAGAATTGTGTTGAGATTCAACTCAGCGGCTACAGATACAATCACTTGCGAAACAAGCAGCGCTATGAGTAAAATTGTCTTTTTCATGTCTTTAAATTTTTGGTTACATCTAACATCACGTATTCTGTTCTAAAAAGGTTGGGTACAGTCAAAAATTTCTTACTTTCACCATGTATGAGCCTCCTCCGAATATCACTTCTCATATTGTTAGTTAGCATTTCTGCGCCTAAATTATTGGGGCAAATCATTGGACTGCGAAATTTCAATGTCAGCGATGGCTTGCCTAGCTCCATTGTCTATCACGCGTGCGAAGATCAAAACGGCTTTATCTGGTTGGGAACCGATCACGGAGTCTCGCGTTATGACGGTCACTATTTCGACAACTTCACCACTGCCGATGGATTACCTGACAATGAGGTGCTCAAAGTTTTTGCCGATAAACACGGCAGAGTTTGGTTCCTTGCACTCAACGGCAAAATCAGCTACTACTTTCAAGGAAAAATTTACAATGAACTCAATGATACTGTACTTGTAAACACAAGGACTCCGCAAGCTACTGTGAATTTTTTCGAAGACTATTTCGGTAACCGTTGGTTCAGCGCTCAGGGAAATTATATCACATTAATCACAAATAAAGATGAGGTATTCCAACTAGAAGTTCCAATTGATAGAGGAAATACCAGCGTGGCTCCTTCCACACAGCACGCCGCCTTTCCGCTGCATGATGAAAGAGACAGTTCCCTTTACATTTATTTCGATCAGGCTGTATACAAATTCAACTATGCAAATAGAACCTTTACCAGAACCAAAACACTTCAGCATTATTTCTATAATATTTTCGAATACATATCACAATCACATGCCACTTATTATGATGAAAAACAATATTTGCATGAAATAATAAATGATTCCATTCAAACTATATTCAGATTTGAAAAACCCATTCACCGGTATGTTTTCACTGAAAACGATGAACTTTTTATCGCGGGAAAAAACGATCGACTAGAAACATTCGATCATAATACCGGAGAAATGGTTGCCATTCTCGAGAATTGTCGTGTAAATAGCGTATTACTCGACCACAATCAGAATGTATGGTTTTGTACACGCGGGAAGGGTTTATATTTTCAAAACGCAAATGCAAAAGACATTGTCTATATCGGTAAAGAACAAAAAGACGACGACCCCGAAACACACACGGTGCTCGTAACAAAAGATAGAAAAATATTATGGGGTGAAAACGGAACTTGGCTTGGAATTCAAGATCTCACAACCAACTTAACTCAACGAACATATCTCGATACAACGCCTGATGTCCGCTTAATTAACCTGCTCGAACTCGAAGACGGACGCGTAGTAGTCGGGCTTGACAATCAAGTTCTACTATATGATTCTAAAAAAGGATTCTCAAGTATTGATGTTTATCGAACCGACAGAAAAAAATCTTGGTTTGGGGCAAAAGACATGTGCATAGATCACAATCAAGTGATGTGGTACACGACTTCATCTAGCCTTTATCATTGGGACACAAAAGACCCAAATCAAAAATCATATATCGCGAATGCCATTATAGGCAAGAGAGGCTTTTCGATCTCTGTAGATTACAAAAACCGAATTTGGTCATCATGTATTGATGGTCTTTTTGTCATCACAAATCCCCTATCAGAAAAACCAATCGAACAAAAAATTTCTGATCTCCGATTTCTTGATTTAATAGAAAACAAGAACCAAATCATGATCGGAGCCTCCGAAAATGATGGGTTAATGTTCTTTCAAAATGATGCGCTCATAAAAACCATTCCTTATAAAAAATCCTTAGACGTCGATCTAATTCGCTGCATAGCGCTTGAAGAAAATACTCTTTGGTGTGGAACTAATAAGGGAATAAAAAAACTAGTATTATCCGATAACCTAGAATTATTAAGTGTTGTTTCGTTTGGTGAAAATGAGGGATTGCTCAATATGGACGTCCGTAAAATCTATATCGATTTGGAATACGTTTACGCAGCTACAAACCACGGATTGATTAGGGTGCCAAAAAATAAAGACCAGAATGTCATCGCAAAATCAAATACGTATATCCGGGCCATATCAGGAACATGGGGAAAAATCACGGGAAACACTCCTGTTGAAATTGATTACTTAAACAACAATCTTTACATCGAGTTTTCGTGCGTTTCAATCAATCACAATAACAACGTAGTTTTTCAATACGCCATTGATGATACAACCAATTGGGCAACGCTACATTCACGAAACCTTTCGCTAACCGACTTGCCATTTGGAGACCATAGTATTCATATTCGGTCAAGAATTATTGGGGCACAATGGTCAAGCCCCGAAACCGTGCTTGTACACGTAAAAGCTCCTTTCTGGAAAACAACGTATTTCGCCATTCTTGCAGGAGTATTCATTTTCGCTGTTTTAGCCTTGATTTTCTATGTATACAGCAGAACTCGAATTCTCAAGCTAAAACAAATCTCCACAATCAAAGCAGAGCGCGAACGTATATCCATTGACCTACATGATGATGTGGGTGCAGATCTAACTCGTATTGCCCTAATGGCGGAACGTCTCAAAGAAGACGACGACGCATCCTCGCAAATTACACTTGCCGATAAAATAATATCCAATGCCGGCGGGCTTCGTCAAAAAGCAGATCAAATCATTTGGGCCCTTAACCCCATATACGACAGCACTTCCGACCTTGCCGCGTATATTCATTACTATGGAAAAGATTTTTTCGAAGGCTCTCAAATTCAATTTCACTTTCACGAGTCACTAATTGAAAAAAGCCCTCTTTCTTCACTTCAAAGAAGAAATCTATTTCTCATTTTTAAAGAAGGAATGAACAACGCGCTTAAACATTCGAAAGCAACTGATATTCATTTGAGCTTCTTTTCAGACAAAAAAGAAATTAAAATTACACTCGTCGACAACGGAAAAGGTATTGAGGGCTCGAATAACAAAATTGGTATGAAAAGCATGAAAAAACGTGCTGCAGAAATCAATGCAGAATACTCCATATCACCGCATATTACCGGTGGTACAGTAATTTCAATTCACCTTATTTTTTAAAAACTGAATAGCTAAAATACATGCCTAACAAAAAAAAACTTAGCATCGCGTTAGTTGAAGACGATCATGAAATCAGAGATGTCTATTCTTTTCTAATAAATAAGACAGACAACATGAATTGCTTAGGATTTGAAGATGCTGAAACCTTCATGACAGCTTTCAAAAAAGATCCTTTTGATATTGTAATAATGGACGTAAACCTTCCTGGAATGACAGGAATAGAATGCACACAGCAAATCAAAAAACAACGTGCTGAAACGCAAGTAATGATGTTTACGGTCTATGAAAATAATGAGAATATTTTCAAAGCTTTGGAAGCGGGTGCTAGCGGCTATCTCGTGAAACATTCCTCACCTGCGAGCATAATCGATTCAATAAATCTATTGGCCGAAGGCGGCGCTCCAATGTCTGGTCCTATCGCCAGAAAAGTCCTAGACTTCTTCAATAAGACCAATAAGAAAAAAGAAAATAATGAATTCGGACTCTCAGATCGTGAGGCAGAAATCCTCAATTTATTAGCTCAGGGCTTTAGGTATCAAGACATTGCTGACCAACTCTTCATAAGCTTTGGAACAGTGCGAACTCATATTTATAACATTTACTCCAAGATGCACGTCAACAATAGGACCTCCGCGGTGCTTAAGTGGAACAGTCGTTAAATACGACTAAATACGTATTGGCTATTGTGTGTGTTTAATACAACTTTGCAGAAGATACCTTAACCGGCATCTTTAATCACTCCTGAAACACAACCGAACTAAAAAGCATACACTTAAAGCTATCTTGATCAAATGCCCTAAAAGCTCCAAAGCTTTGGGGTATTTGAGTTTTATGACCTAGCATTTTTTAACATCACATAGGTCCTGTTTAATTCTAGTTTCGTTTACTTCGTGGAATGATAAAATTCATTATCCCTGCTTTGGCTCTTGTGGCAATTGCGCTGTACGCGTTTACATGCAATTCGTCCCAATCCATCGATGCCTCTAATAAAACAATTTTAAATGCCATGTCTGATTCCACTCATCATCAATACTATTCACGCACCGACACATCTAAACTTGAGCTACCTGACTCAACCTGGAAAGCGATTTTAGATCCTGATGTATATGAAATAGCACGTCACGCAGCCACTGAGCGCGCCTTCACCGGTGAATATTGGAATTTCGAAGGAATTGGTGACTATTACTGCCGTGCGTGTGGAAATCACTTATTTGTTTCCGACGCTAAATTTGCCTCATCATGCGGCTGGCCAAGCTTCTTTGAAACCATCCGACCCAATAGCGCCATTTATAAAGTGGACAAGTCACACGGAATGTATCGTACAGAAGTCCTCTGCGGCCGTTGCGAGGGCCATTTAGGCCACATCTTCGACGACGGCCCCGCTCCTACCGGAAAACGCTTCTGCATGAACAGTATAGTCCTAGAATTCGCTCCCAGACCCTAACCCCACGAACTCACAACCTCTTCACCAAGGCATACACCGGCAATCCAAGAAGAACAATAATCAACCCCGGCCAGGTGAACTGCGGCTTATAAATCAGAAGTGCCACACAAAATGAGGTAGCCAATAGCAAATACACAATCGGAAGAATAGGATACAAAGGCGTTTTATAACTACGCTGCAAATCAGGTCGCTTGATGCGCAGAATAATCACACCAGCAATGGTGAGGATATAAAATATCATTACTACAAAAACAACATAGTCCAAAAGGTCTCCATACTTGCCGCTCAAACAAAGCGCTGATGCCCAAATACACTGCGCCCAAATAGCCCAAGCAGGAACCCCATTTTTATTCAACGCACCGGCTTTACTAAAAAACAATCCATCCTTGGCCATGGTGTAATACACACGCGCACCAGAAAAAATTAATCCGTTGTTGCAGCCAAAAGTGGATATCATAATAAGCGCAGCAAGAACGTACGTTCCATTAGAACCCAATATCGATTGTGCGGCGGCAACTCCCACACGATCCTGACTAGCAAAGGCGATATCATGCATTGGTAAAACACCGATATACATCACGTTTGTAAGAATGTAAATTCCACTTACCAATAAAGTTCCGATAAGCAATGCGCGACCAATATTTTTTTCTGGATTTCGAACCTCCGCTGCTATAAACGTAATGTTATTCCATGCATCACTGCTAAACACTGATCCAACCATAGAAGACGCAATAGCGCCCACGATTGCACTAAGTGCGAGAGGAGTCAACACGTCCATCCCATCTTTATTCGCGATAGAAATAGCTTCCGTTCCAAGCGACCAGTTTTGCGACCACACATCACCATCGAATCCTATTAAAAATCCAATCAATACAAGTCCAAAAAGAGCAATCAATTTGGTGCTCGTAAATATGTTTTGTAAAATCTTTCCGCCATTCACACCGCGCGTATTAAACCAAGAAAGCAACACAATGGTACCTATCGCAAGTAGCTGCGCGGGATATAAATTCAATACAAAAAATCCAAGATCAAAAGTGCCAAGAATGTTGGATGGATTCATATCAAACACCGGAAAAAAGTAACCAGTAAATTTGCTGAAAGCCACACCCACTGCAGCTATCGTTCCTGTTTGAATAACAGCAAACATGCTCCATCCATACAAGAAACCAATCAGTTTATTATACGCTTCACGCAAATAAACATACTGTCCCCCCGCCTTTGGAAAAATACCCGAAAGCTCTCCGTAGCAAAGAGCTGCACTCAAAGTAATAACTCCTGTAATTATCCAGATTGCCAACAGCCAGTACGGACTGTACATCTGACGCGCCATGTCAGAACTAACAATGAAGATTCCCGATCCAATCATCGATCCGCTCACAATCATTGTTGAGTCCCATAGACCCAGCGACTTCTTTGCTTCCATAAGATTTGATTCAATAGTGGTTTGTGACGCCAATAATACGCAATCTTATTTCCACTATCAATCCAAGAAGCTACGGGTACTCATCGTCTGCACTCGCGCGCCTTGAATGGCGGGATCTTTACTCATTTTAATATAGCGCAGAATAAAATCCTCACCGGTCATTTTACTGGTGTTTTCATAAATGGATTCGTTCGGTAATGAGGCGCTCGTAGGAAGTCGCTCGAAGCCATATTTGGACGCCACCGTCTTCAATTTTTCATAATCAAATGATCCCTTGTGCACAAACATGACCTCATTGCGCAGATACTCTATTTCTGGAGAGTATGTGGTGCTAATGCCTACACAAACACTCCCAATCCAAGGGTCTGCGAGCAATGAGTCTAGGGCTTGTTTTCTTTTCTCTTTATTTTTTATAGCATGAGGCGACACTACATACATCCCGTTTATTTCATGCCAACCCATGTGGGCATATTTCTGACTCAACACGGACTCTCCTTTCTTTGATTCGGCACCGCTTTTCCAATTCGTCTTTTCATGATCTAGTAAAATAGCATAGGTGTCGGGGATAATGCGATAGAATATATCAAACTGCCCATTGGGCAACGATTTTTCTTTTTTGTTTTTTGAAAAATACAATGGATACTCATAATTCAAATAGCTCCCTCTGTTAGGATATACCCTCGCCTTTCTTCCAGAAGAATAGACTACTAGACTATCTTCTTTGTATGAAATAAAAAAGTCAAAACGCCCCGCTACACTAGACTTCGATAACTGAGCACCCGATTTCACACCGTCCAAATACGAAAACGCCGAGTCGATTTTTTCAATCTGAACTTGATAATAATTCACGCTTCTTAGATTCCTTTCCAATCCAACCGGCGCACCTTCTTGAATGCTATCCATGTCGATTAGAACACATGATAATCGCAACGACTGAGAGTATATCTTCGAACCAACGGCAACGCCATCTCTAAAAAAACTCCAAGGCCCTGTTCTTTCTCTTTTTTCATCTATCGGTCCAAAGCCAACCAGGTTGCCGTTTTCATCCACCTCAGCCATTACCTTCACCTTGTTCTTATTATAGCCGATAACAGCTTTCAATTTTCCATTTGAATAAATTCTTTCTGTATTTGAATATGCAACTAAAGCCTTTACTTGAAAGCTATACATATAAGGCTCGTCGCTTTTCAGTCGCACATCCTCACCTACGTAATCAAGCATTCCGAGAACATTACCTGTTTGAATTGCGACTTTAAAAAAACCTCTATCATCACTTCCTACTCTTTCCGAAAACTCATACTTCGAAAACTGATGTCCAAATCCGTCTCTTGTAAACTTGATCGCGCCACCTCCCATATTCGTGCACGTAAACTCCGCTTCCAATTCATATCCAGTAGACACGGTGTCATCAACTAAAATCAATTTATATGGCAACGCATTCGAGTTCCATCTGAGAAATTGAGAATGGGCATAGAACTGAAAAAATAGTGCAGTCAATAATGTTAAGACAACTTTCATATGGGCTAATTTAGTCTTGATAGTACATACCTTTATATCTAAAGTTCAATATGATGAAAAAAAGTATACTATTCCTCGGACTTATGTTGTCGTCCACTTTCGGATTTTCATATCAGCCATTAATCGGAAATAGCGATCAAACCTGGTTGGTTGATATATACGGGTTGATTTTAGTCCACACTGTTGAAACCTTTGGCGATACTGAAGTTCACGGTGATTACACGTATACACAAATCATGCAAGCGCCTGTTTCAGATCCGACACAGACATATCAAGTTGGCCTAATTAGGGAGGACATTGAAAATCAAAAAATTTATATTTACGTAAATGACCAAGAGTATCTACTCTATGATTTCGAGGTTCAAGTAAATGATGTCATCAATGTTTTCAGCGTTGGTTCAGAAACCCCCATTACTATTACAAACATCGAAACAGTAGTAATCAATGGCATTTCACGTGAAAAAATCTACTTCTCTGATGATTGGTACAACGGATACTACATTGAAGGAATAGGTGCCGATCGAGGAATATTAGATTACAATACGGCAGGAGTTGCCGACTACAGCCCACAACTTACTTGCTACTACGAAAACAACTCGCTCATATTCGATATTCCTGATGATGGTACAACCTGTGGATTAACATTATCAGTAGATGAAAACGAGTTGCTCTCGACTTTTGCAATATATCCAAATCCCGCATCAGACGTGCTTTTCATTGCAACGGACGGATTATTAAGCGGCAAAAAATTCACTGTACAAATAGTTGATATGCACGGCAACATTGCTCGCACTCAGCAATTCGTAGCTTACAGTAAAAATCAAATTGATCTCGATGGGCTTTCAGCAGGGTCATACATCGTGCGATTAATTGATGAATCTGGGTCGTCGGCAAACAAAGTTTTTACGAAAGGAGAATAATGTTTTGAAGTGATTATCTTGCGCATCAAACATCTCTATTATGCCGTTGATATTACCTGTTAAAGGAGTTAGTCCCCAACTCGGAAACGATTGCTATATCGCAGAAAACGCAACAATTGTTGGCGACGTTGTAGCGGGAGAATCATGTTCTTTTTGGTTCAACTCTGTCGTCCGCGGCGATGTAAATTCTATACGATTAGGTAATAAAGTCAACGTGCAGGATAATGCCGTTATTCATTGCACCTATCAAAAGGCCGCAACTACCATTGGAAATAATGTGAGCATTGGACATAATGCAATTGTGCACGGTTGCACAATTTATGATAATGTACTTATTGGAATGGGTGCAATTGTCATGGATAATTGCGTTGTAGAAAGCAATAGCATCGTTGCCGCTGGAGCGATTTTACTAGAGGGAACGCACGTTCCGGCCGGTTCAATTTTCGCCGGCATTCCAGCAAAAAAAGTAAAGGATATTTCTCAAGCCCACATCGAAGGAGAAATCCAAAGAATAGCAAACAACTACACCCTCTACTCCAGCTGGTTCAAATAATAAAAGTTCTGCCTACACCGGTCCCTGAGCCTGTCGAAGGGCCCTCTTCCCCTCTAGCACACTAGCATTCTAGCAATAGCTTCCACCCAATCATCCCCATCATTCAAACTCGGCACCAACTGTACTTTTTCTCCACCGTGCTCTTCAAAAAGCTCTTGATATTCGTGTCCGATTTCGATTGTAGTTTCCAAACAATCTGCAACAAACGCAGGTGAAAACACGAGTAATTTTTTCTTTCCAGCCTTGCCCAATTGTTCAATCACCTTATCAGAAAAAGGCTCTATCCAGCCACGGCCTAATCTACTTTGAAAACACACTGTATATTGATCTGGTGAAAGTCCCAAACCAGCAGCAATGGAGCGTGTTGTAGCGTAACAAGTTGCCTTGTAGCAAAGCTCGTTTTCGTCATTTATTTCGTGCTCACAACTGTGATTGCGGCATTTATTATCCTTGTAAACTTTGTCAACTTGTCGCTCAGGAAGTCCGTGGTAACTAAACAAAATATGGTCGTAAGCTTTCAAATCAAATTGCTTACCTCGAGCGACAAAACAGTTGATATATCCAGGATCATCATAAAACTGATTGATGATTTTGATTTCTGGATATGACCACCAACCCTCCATTAACTTCATCGCTTTCTCAATCACCGAGCCCGTTGAAGCAGATGCATATTGAGGAAATAATGGAAGAATAATCAGCTTATGCGCACCCCATTCTTTCACACTCTCCAACGCTGATTCCAACGATGGATTTTGGTAGCGCATTCCTAAGAAAACGCGCGTTTCATCTCTATCAAATTTCGCTTGCAATTTCTCCTGAACCTTACGTCCGTAGTGGATTAAAGGAGATCCGTTCTCGGTCCATAACTGCGCATAAATCTTAGCGCTTTTGCGATGTCTGAATGGAACAATAATTCCATTTACCAAAATTTTACGACCCAACCAATTGATGTCAATGACCCTTGGGTCATTCAAAAATTCTGTCAAGTAACGATACACATCACTCGGCTTTGGACTATCTGGAGAACCTAAGTTCACCAATAAAATGGCGGTCTTCTTTTTCATAATTGTTGCAAAGGAAACAGAACTTTTCTTTAGTTGTTCGAAATGCCCCAATTCTAGGCATTTTTGATATTTCTATGACATTGATTTTCCAATTTTTAGGGTCAAAAAATACAAGCTATTGGAATTTGTTTAGATTTGACTCACTAAACCCTCTATTATGAAAGTAACAATTAAACATCAAGAGAGCTACTCTCGCGGAGAATTATTGCTGAGAACCTTTTTCGGCATATTCTACATCCAGCTTCCACACATGTTCGTTCTGATCTTTATCGGAATCGCAGCAATGTTCATCAATTTCATCGCCTTCTGGGCAATTCTAATCACCGGAAATTATCCACGCGGTATGTGGAATTTCATGGTAGGAATGTTCCGTTGGAATCTTAGATTAGGCGCACGTCTTGACAACTTATCAGATGGCTATCCAGCATTTGGTATTAGCGCAACAGACGACGCAACTAGCCTGGAAATTGAATACCCTGAGAAATCAAGC
>JBJOKO010000011.1:0-18073 GCA_046046035.1 Bacteroidota bacterium
AAATGATTTTTTATTTGGGTCCATTTGATTCCATTTGAGTTCATTTGTTTTCACTATCAAACTATCAAACTATCAAACTACCAAACTATCTAATTGGTCTATACGTTTGGCTTACGGGGATGGTTTGGGGGCCTATTTGGACGCTATCGTTGTGGTATGTGGTGATGCGATTAAGATTAACCATGTATGATTTGTGTACACGACGAATAATGTCTTTTGGAAATATATCTTCAAACTCACGAAATGTCTGCAGTGTCATGATTCTTTTGGAAGTTGTATGCACTCTTCTATAATCACCCATTCCTTCAATGTAGAGAATTTCATTTAGGAAAACTTTCTCCAAACGGTGTTCTGTTTTTATTAAAACAAATTGAGCAGTGCCATTGCTATCCCCTTTCTCGATTGAGATTCTAACCTTTTCTACAGCTTGCTGGAAACGCTCAAATACAAAGGGCTTCAACAAATAATCTGTGACATTCAAATCAAAACCCTTTACAGCATATTGCTGATAGGCTGTAGTCATAATGACGTGACTGTTAATCTTGTTTTTCTCAAGTAAAGTGATGCCCGACATTTCTCCAAGATTGATATCTAGAAATAATAGATCAACCTCATTTTTTTCAAGAAAATCCAATGCGCTTCTCCCCGACTCAAAGACACCCTTGAGTTGCAGGTAATCCACTTGTGCCACGTAGCTCTTCGTTCGTTCAGCAGCTAGCGGTTCGTCTTCTACTATGATGCACGAAATTTTCATTTTGTAATTTTCAATTTCACATGAAAAACTTCACCTTCTTCTTCGACAATCAGTTCATGATTATTCGGATATAATAGCTGTAAGCGACGCTTTATCAAATCATTTCCTAGCCCAGAATCACTCTCCTTTTCACTCTCATTTATTCGAAAGAAATTTGAGCACTCAAACAAAACAAAGGAATCAGATGTAACAATATTTATCCGAATCGCATTCTCTTCTTTTCGATCTTCAGAATGTTTGAAAGCATTTTCTACAAAAGGAATAAAGATCATCGGAGTAATCATAAAATCGTTGCCATCATTATTGACAATAAAATTGACATAGTTCGGAACGGATGTCCTAATCTTTTGCAATTCTATGTACTTCGCGATGTACTCTATTTCCTTAGATACTGGTATCAGATCAGACTTTGTTTCATAAAGCATGAAACGCATGATATCTGATAGTTTGTTCAAATACTGAGATGCTCTATTCGCGTCAATTCCAATAAGAATATCAATGTTATTTATTGTATTGAACAAGAAATGAGGATTGAGTTGTGATTTCACCAGTGACAATTCGATGTCCGTATTCTTTCTTGTCAATTCTTCTTTGATGGCTATATCACCGTATGAAACAATAAAGCCTTTGAGGACAACACCGATTATCAAATTAATCAAAGCAACAAAACACATTAATATCAATTGTGCCATTACCGATTCGGTTGAGAATAACTCAAAAGAACGAACTGGATACAAAACCCACATTAAAAACAATGAGCTAACTGATGCAAAAATTATTGCGACTACCACTCCCAAGAAAAACATTAGAATTTTTCTTTTGCTCAAAAAACGATTGAACAAGAAAATGTATCCCAAGTAAAATGCAATCAGACCTGGCGCTACAGCCAAAAAAATCATGAATTCAAAATAATTCCAGAGAGCGCCTTTGAAATCCATTCCTGTTGCTATATCCGACGCTACAGCTAAAACGAAGAAGACGAATAGCAGAAACAGATACATTACCCAGTATCCAAGATTCAGCAATATGACAACTGATTTTTTCACTATCCCTTTTCTTTTTTGGAAATATACAAGATATAATTCAGCACAGTTACGCCAACAAACCATGCCGCAGAGATCCAATAGATATTTACCCAATCAGGAGTGCGTCCGTGGCCAGATAAAGCTAAGAAATGAAATGGAGAGTAGCTATAAGGAAAAATGAAACCATATTTCCAATTGATCGCGAAAATGGAACCAACAACCATTGCCATACCAACTCCAACAGCTACCATAAAATTATTGTAGCGCAAACTAATGAGATATTGTATTGCAACAATTGGAAGACATGTCACGAAGAAAGCAGTAGTTTGTTTTAAGAACATGTTCCAAGGAAAATCGCCCATTGGAAAAACATGTGTCCCGTTTAATAAGGGCGGCAGATATGCAGATACGATCACGCCAATTGTAAAGAGTACAAAGAATTGAGCTAGCATGAAAAGAATGATCATGAGTTTTGACGAGAATACACTCAACATTGTTTGAGGCAATGTGAAAACTTGTTTCCATGCATTATTCTTATACTCCAATTGAGCAATCATACTTGTGCAAAGAATCACACCAATAGGCATCAGAAAAATGGCCATGCTTTCCCAACTACGGAGAAACAAAATACTCCAATATTCAGCTCCATCCGTTTGGGGTGATAGTTTATCCGGTCTAAAAATTTGTACTAAAGTCATGATCAGCGGAATAAATAATCCACCGATGATGACAAGCCATGATGCAGCTGTTCTGCGGGTTTTGAGCCATTCCGAAGAAAGGCTGTGATTGAAAGTACTCATCGATTAATTATTTACTAGGTTAAAGAAAATAGACTCTAAATCATTTTTCACAATGCTCAATTCATAGACATCGAGTTGCTGCTGAATAAGGGCTTTGTTCATTTCAGCAACTACATTTCTTCCAAGTAATGGAAGCACTATTTTGTTGTTTTGCATTTGAGCGGTTGAAGTAAATCCACTGATAACTTCCATTGCATGGGCGTTATCATTCGTATCAATAATAATTGATGATGATTCGATTTGCTTGTTATTCAACTCACTCATCGTGCCTTGAAAAATCAATTTACCATGATTAATAATCCCAACGTGTGTTGCGATTTTTTCGATTTCTGCAAGCAAGTGACTTGAGATAATAATGGTAATGCCTTTTTCACGATTGAGTTGTTTAAGCAATTCTCTCATCTCCAAAATACCTTGTGGGTCGAGGCCATTGGTAGGTTCGTCGAGTACGAGGAGTTTCGGATTGTTGAGCAATGCCATTGCGATGCTGAGACGTTGTTTCATTCCCAAAGAGAATTTACCAGCGCGCTTTTTTCCTGTATTAGAAAGTCCAACTAGCTCCAGCACTTCATTGATTCTTTCAATAGGACATTGATAAATCTTTTGAAGAATGAGTAAGTTCTCATATGCAGTGAGGTGTCCATATAGCGACGGGCTTTCGATGAGAGAACCGATATTGCGGAGAATATCGAGTCTATTTTCACTGAAAGATTTCCCGAAGATCGAAATGCTTCCTGATTGTTTTTTAATCAAACCAAGAATCAGTCGCAGCGTAGTGGTCTTTCCTGCTCCATTAGGGCCAAGGAATCCATAAATGGATCCATTAGGCACAAGGAGCGCTACATCATCCACAGCGGTCTCATTCGCGCTGTAATGATGTGTAAGTTGGGATGTTTCTATGCAATTCATGAAGCGAATGTAGTTTCTTCATTCAGGGGAAGGTTTTAAGTATCGGTGAAATGGGGGGAGGAATCGGTGAGTTCGTGGGGTCGGGAGTTCATGGGGTCGGGAGTTCGTGGGGTCTTGGGGTCTTGGGTTCGGGGGTTTGTATTACACTGAATTATTCTTTGGATATGCGAATTTCATTGAATAATTGTGATTCATATTGTATTCGAGTGAACTGAATATTCAGTTGTTAATCACTATTTCCATGTTTTATTTTTTCGTTGTTGATTTGAAAAAACAACTTCATTCAATTATGTATCTCGACAATCAATTAGATCCAGTCTTTAAATCCGATCTTGAGAAGGTGTCCTTCGAATTTGCAATCAACATGCGTATTATTTGCAAGGAATTACAAACTCTGAAAGACTTTAACACATCCGGTCAATTAGAACGTGCATCCAGTTCTGTTGGAGCAAATATTTGCGAGAGTACTTTTGGTGCAAGTAGAAAGGACTTTATAAATAAATTGAGAATTGCCTCTAAAGAGGCATCCGAGTGCGCATATTGGATGTCACTGCTGAAACAATCAGGTAGTGATAAAATCACTCCTGATATTCTTCGTCAACTGCAAAGAATTCAAATGATGCTAAACAAAAGTATCGCCACTGCAGTGCGAAATAATCCAGAATAAAAGAAACCAATCAAATCAAACGACCCCACGACCCCACGACCCCACAACCCCACGAACCCACGAACCCTCGAACTCCCGCACAATTTCCCGCAAGGTTCCGTAGTTTTACCTCTCAAACACACCGCTATGAAATCAATCTTGCTTTGCTTGGGGCTTTGGGTCGCTGCTATTGGGGCTCATGCGCAGTACTCGGATGGACTAGTTATTCCTATTAGCAGTAATCACGGAAATGCAAAGGGGTGGTTCTCATTGGGAGGACGATCTACTATTAGTGCCTTTAGTCATGATGGTGCAGGTCTCGGAACGGGTGGACAATTCCGCATTCGAATTAGTCAAAAAGTAAATACAGATTGGTTTGCCGATTACATCATTGTCGGAGATCAAGATGGTGTTCGCAGCGAGTATTATCACATTGGATGGTCAGTACTTTTCTATCCTTTAGAAAATGTGCTTTCATATAATAGATTTCAACCTTACGTGCTTGCGGGACATTGCTTTGATTACAATCAAAAGACACTCATTGCTGACGCTTCCGTTTCCAAAAGTCGCTGGGGAGGCGCGGTACAAGCGGGACTTGGAACGCATTTTAATATAACAGAAAGGTTTGATATTTCTCTCACTTGTCAATACATGATTCACCTCACGAAGGAAATCGAACTTGTAATTCCTGGTGCGGTGGTAGAAGAAGATCATGATCATTCGGCACTCGAAGGACATCTTCTGTCGACCCTTAGTTTCAATTACAAACTATTTAAACTTTGGAACCGATGAGAAAACTAATTGTATTTCTATTCTTGCTAATCAGTATTTGCGCATTTTCTCAAACAGAAAATACGGCATTCTTTCGAAGAGGAATGTTGAGCGCACAATTGACTTTGAGTCCTTCGTATATGTTGGAAGAAAAAGTAGGTTACTTCTATTTGCATGGAAATATCGAAGGCTTTGTTTCTGAAAACATTTCCATTTCTGGAGATGGTTTTATAAGCATGGGGAGCCTAACTTCTGATGAACAAAAATTAGATTACAACAACAATCTACTCTTTGGGGGTTACTATCATTTCACTAATGGCCATAACGATTTTTACGCCGGATTCCAACCAGGGCTTGCATTCACACAAATTCATACCAATGAACTTATGCTTGTTTCAAGACCAAGCGTAACACCAATTATATCATCAGTTGTTGGCTACCGCTATTTCATAAATGATTACTTTCATTTCTTTGCGCAAGCGCGATATATTTACGGCACACACTATTATGACGAAAAATTAAGTCTCGCAGAAATCAGATTGAGCGCGGGATTGGGATTCAATTTTAGTCTTCTTAAATTAAAGAAATAAATGGACATCGCACTAGGGATACATATTGCTTCGGGGTTTACAGCATTGGCTGCAGGAACCATTGTCATGATTATGAAAAAAGGCCATAAGCCTCACCGACTATTAGGGAAAATATTCTTTATCACCATGATCGGTGTTGTTGCTTCTGCTCTATTCATTTCGCTTACGAAGGGCAATCAATTTTTGATGCACATGGCCATTTTCGTATGGTATCAAAACTATGCTGGATGGCGCGCTATTCAAGATAAATCACTCAAAGCAAATGGACTCGATTGGGCAGTAGGCTTTATGGCCGCAATCAATGGTGTGGTCATGGTTTCCACATTTAATCTAGTCCTTCTTGTCTTTGGAGCGCTCTCCGTTTTCTTAGTTCTTCAAGACATCAATACACAACTACTTCTTCGAAAAGGCAAAGAACTTCGAAAACTAAGTTGGCTCAGAAAACATATCGGAATGATGGTGGGCGCCTACATCGGAACATTCACAGCATTCTTAGTAGTCAATATAAATGACTTCGAACCTGCATGGCTACTATGGCTCCTTCCAACAGCAGTTTTAGTTCCACTTATGCGCTATTGGACGAAAAGATACTGCTCCTAATTAGAAATACAAATGCACCCAAATGAAAACAAATGAACTCAAATGGAAACAAATGATTTCGGATATCTGATTTTGAATTTGGGTTCACTTGTGTGCATTTGATTCCTCTTGTTTTAACTATCAAACTATCACACTACCAAACTATCAAACTATTTCCCAAGTAACCTCTTAATATCATTCAACTTCATCAGGGCTTCTACGGGGGTAAGGGTGTTGATGTCGATATTGATTATTTCTTCTCGGATTTGCTCGAGCATTGGATCGTCGAGTTGGAAGAAACTGAGTTGCATGCTGGCGTCTTGAGCTACTTGCTGAATGTTGCCATTGAGGTTTTCGCGTGAATGTGATTTCTCTAATTGAACCAATACATCCTTCGCTCTTTCCACCACTCTGCTTGGCATACCAGCCAACTTAGCCACATGAATACCGAAACTATGATTGCTTCCACCTTGTGCTAATTTTCTTAAGAAAATAATACGCTGCCCTACTTCTTTCACGCTGACATTGAAATTGCGAATGCGTTTGAAAATGCCTTCCATTTCATTCAACTCGTGATAATGCGTTGCGAAAAGTGTTTTTCCTTTTGCCTTAGGATGTTCGTGAATAAACTCCGCAATCGCCCATGCGATGCTGATTCCATCGTAGGTGCTTGTTCCTCTTCCAATTTCATCAAGAAGAATTAAACTGCGATCGCTCAAATTATTGAGAATACTCGCTGTCTCATTCATCTCCACCATAAAGGTGGATTCACCACTTGAAATATTATCCGACGCACCTACACGTGTGAAAATTTTATCTACTATTCCAATATCAGCAGCAGAGGCAGGAACAAAAGAACCCATCTGCGCCATCAATACAATAAGCGCCGTCTGACGCAGAACAGCGGACTTACCACTCATGTTGGGTCCGGTGATCATCATGATCTGTTGCGTGTCATTATCCAGATAAATATCATTGCTGATATACTCCTCTCCTACAGGCAATGTCTTTTCAATTACAGGGTGACGACCATTCAAAATCTTCAACACTTTTGTGTCGTTGACTGATGGTTTCACGTAATTATTTTTGATTGCAATTTTTGCAAATGACAATAGACAATCGATGCGCGCGATAAGTTGTGCATTCAATTGAATCGACGCAGTGTACTCCATGATAGAAGCCACCAAATCATTAAATAAACGCAATTCTATAGATGAGATTTTTTCTTCCGCACCAAGAATTTTCGTTTCGTATTCTTTTAGTTCCTCAGTGATGTAACGCTCCGCTTGCGTAAGCGTTTGCTTGCGAATCCAGTCTGAAGGAACTTTATCTTTATGTGTATTTCGAACTTCTAAATAGTAGCCGAAAACATTGTTGTATGAAATTTTTAGAGAAGGAATTTCAGTTCGTTGTGATTCGCGCTCTTGAATTTGCATCAAGAAATCTTTTCCTGAAAAAGCCAATCCGCGCAATTCATCCAAATCTTTATCTACTCCATCTGCGATCACCGCGCCTTTGTTGAGAGCAATCGGTGGCTCTGGATGAATTTCTCTTTTAATACGCTCACTGATATCCGTGCAAGGATTGAGTTGATTTCCGAAGGCGATCAATTCTGGATTTCCACTTTTCAAACAAAGTTCTTTCACTGGTTGAATCGCTTCCAAAGCGCGGCGAATCTGTTGTACTTCACGTGGGTTGATTCTACCAACAGCCACTTTAGAAATCAATCGTTCTAAATCACCGATTTGTTTCAACTCGCTTCCGATGGTTTCCATCACTTCACTGTTTTTCGTGAAATGCTCAACCACTGACAAGCGTTGTTCTATCAACTTCGTTTCTTTCAAAGGCAGCAACATCCAGCGACGCAGTAGTCTGCTGCCCATTGGTGAAACAGTATCGTCGATGACACCCACGAGAGTTCTTGCGTTCTCATTCGTGCTGCCAATCAATTCTAAATTTCGAATAGTAAATTTATCGAGCCATACATATCGATCTTCCTCAATACGCCCCAATGTGGCGATGTGCGCAATTTTATCGTGTTGCGTTTCGGCCAAATAGTGCATGATTGCACCTGAAGCTATAATTCCTAAATGAAGATCTTCAATACCAAAACCTTTCAATGATTTTGTTCCGAAGTGTCTGGTTAGAATTTCCTCTCCAAACTCTTTTGTAAATACCCAATCATCAAGTCGGAATGTATAGAATCGATCGCCGAATGCCTCTTTAAATGCGGCATCGTGATGCTTTTGATAAAGCACTTCATTTGGGCGAAAGCTTTGAATCAGTTTATCGATATAATCGATTGAACCTTGAGCAGTCACAAATTCACCAGTGCTGATATCCATGAAGGCTACACCAGCAGATTTGGCGTGGCTGCCAATAGCACCGAATGCAACAGCCGCAACGAAGTTGTTGGATGTCGCATCGATGGTTTTATCGTTATAAGAAACACCGGGTGTCACCAACTCGGTGACACCCCTTTTCACAATTGACTTTGTTAATTTTGGATCTTCTAATTGATCGCAAATGGCCACGCGATTTCCAGCCTTCACCAATTTGGGTAAATAGGTGTCGAGCGAGTGATGAGGAAATCCTGCTAATTCAACATACGCTGCCGCACCGTTTTTTCTCTTGGTCAATGTTATCCCAAGAATTCGAGCAGCTTTAATAGCGTCTTCTCCGAAAGTTTCATAGAAATCGCCTACGCGAAAAAGCAACAGTGCATCAGGGTATTTCGCCTTGATGGTGTTGTATTGTTTCATCAATGGAGTTTCTACAATTCCATCAACCACAGTAGGTTCCGTATGTCCAGTCTTTGTTTTAGCCATGGCTTAAAAAAGCAAAGCTGCCGCCTCAATAAAGAAGACGGCAGCCTCGCTAATCATGTAAAAATCGTTGGGTCAAACGTAGGTCATGCCAATCAATAATCGCGTTTTTTATTGCTTTTAGTTTTCAACAACTAACAAACAATTTAACGAATATTAAAGACGCTTTTTATGCGACTTTCAGCTGACTCAATTTCGAGTGACTAAATTTATCTTTTGCGTATTGCAATGTCACTTTGAAATCCTTCTCTTTTGAAGATGGAATTTCATACATCGCATCCATCATGATCGCTTCGCAAATACCGCGCAATCCTCTCGCTCCGAGTTTGTACTCCATTGCTTTCTCAACGATGAAATCAAGAACCTTTTTATCAAAGCTCAATTTCACGCCATCCATTTCAAACAACTTTATATACTGTTTGATCAATGCATTTTTAGGTTCAGTAAGAATGCGTCGAAGCGTAGCCTCGTTTAATGGATCCAAGTGAGTCAATACAGGGAAACGACCAATCAACTCGGGGATAAGTCCAAATCTCTTAAGATCGAGTGGACTTACATATTGAAGGATATTATTCTTATCAATTAAATCTTTCGATTCTGTCGCATATCCGATAGCAGCAGTATTTACACGACGCTCGATGATTTTGTCGATGCCATCAAAAGCACCACCGCAGATGAACAATACGTTGCGTGTATTCACCTGAATCATCTTTTGCTCTGGGTGTTTTCTTCCGCCTTGAGGTGGAACATTTACCACAGAACCTTCAAGCAATTTCAAAAGTGCTTGTTGCACACCTTCGCCGCTCACATCACGTGTGATGCTTGGGTTGTCGCTTTTGCGTGCAATTTTATCTATTTCATCAATAAATACAATTCCACGTTCAGCGCGCGCCACATCATAATCTGCATCTTGAAGTAGGCGAGAAAGAATGCTTTCCACGTCCTCACCCACATAACCAGCTTCTGTTAAAACAGTAGCATCGGCAATACAAAAAGGAACATGCAGCATTTGAGCAATTGTCTTTGCCAACAATGTTTTTCCTGTACCTGTTTCACCCACTAGAATGATGTTTGATTTTTCAATCTCTACACCATCAGAATCTTTTGAAGACTTCTGGGTAAGACGTTTGTAGTGGTTGTAAACGGCTACGCTGAGTGATTTTTTAGCGTCATCTTGACCAATCACGAAATCATCGATAAATCGCTTGATATCGGCAGGTTTTTGCAATTCCAGTTCTTTTTCATTGACTGGAAGCGGACGAGATTTAGCCTCTTCACTAACGATTGCGTGGGCCTGAGAGGCGCAATCTTCGCAGATATGGCCGCTTATTCCCGCAATCAAAATGCTTACTTCACTCTTTTTTCTCCCGCAAAAGGAGCAAGTTATCTCTTTCATGAAACTGAATTTCTACCGCAAAGGTACTGAATATGCGCAAATCCGCCGAATTTTAGCCATATTCGCTCCATGAAGGCGGTAAAGAACTTTTATGTGTTAAAAAGCTCAGCAGGAAGCGGTAAGACCTATGCTTTGGTGAAACATTACCTGTTGCTTGCGTTGCAGACCAAATCGCCCTTCTATTACAAGCAGATTTTGGCCATTACTTTCACCAATGCCGCAGCGGCTGAAATGAAAGAAAGGGTCATTCGCAGATTAACAGAATTTCGCGATCCCATCAGTCTTTCCAAAGGAGATAAAACTCTTTTTGAAGAAATAAGAACACAACTCGACATTCCAGCGCACGAACTTCATCACCGCGCCGATCAGACTTTAGTGCACATGCTTCACAATTATGGGCTGATCAGCATTTCAACCATTGATAGTTTCACGCATCGCATAGTACGCTCTTTTGCAAAAGACCTTCGTTTGCATCCCGATTTTACAATCGAGATGGACACGACCGCTTTTAGTGAAAAAATAGTGGATGCGTGCCTCGATCAAATTGGAACAGATCCGGAACTCACTTCCTATCTCGAACAATTTACGCTTGAGAATTATGAAGATGAAAAAGGTTCGAAAGTGCGTTCAGCGCTTGAAAGTGTGACACGACAACTTTACAATGAAGATTCAAAAGATGTCATAGAACACTTGCAAACATTGAGTTTGGATGAATATGGCAAAATTCGTCAGCGTCTTCGTGATAAGATTAATGATTTTGAAAAGCCGCTTCGCGAAATAGGCGAGCATGTATTAATGTTGATGGATTCTGCAAGTTTGAGTGTCGATGATTTTGCATACAAAAATGCAGGGCCAATTGGCAATTTTATTAAATATGCCAACGGCGATTTCAAACTTCCTGGTTCTCGCTTAATCGGTGAATCCAAAGGTTCGCGCTGGTATTCCAAATCAGTAAGCGCCGACATCAAAGCGCGAATCGAGAGTATTGAATCAGAACTCGATGATGCACGATTAGCGATAATTGATCATTTTGAAGAAAAAGACTTCACCTCATATCGCCTGACAATTCAAGCTTCCAAGGTGATTTATTCCATGGGAATGTTGGCCCGACTTAGTCTTATAGCCAAGCAATTGAAAGAAGATGAAAATATCCTTTTGATCAATGACTTTCAAGCCATCATTGCTGAGATTGTGAATGACAGTCCTGCTCCATTCATCTATGAGCGCGTTGGTGAGCGTTACAATCACATTTTGTTCGATGAGTTTCAAGATACTTCTGGACTTCAGTGGAACAACTTTTTGCCATTGATAGAAAACTCACTTTCAAAAGGCAATTTCAATTTGATTGTTGGCGATGGAAAACAAGCGATTTATCGTTGGAGAAATGGAAAGGCCGAGCAATTTGTAAATCTTCCCAAACTATCCGGAAATCAGCCACCAGAGCGTCGTCAGGCGTTAGAGTACGCGTATGAAAAAGGAGAATTAAAAAAGAACTTCCGCAGCGCCCGAACGATCATTCGGTACAATAATGATTTATTCGCAAGCATTGTAGAACAAAACGACGATGGCAAATCAAGCATTGCGAAAGTGTATGAAGGTCAGGAACAAGAAGAAGTGCGCGATATAGAAGGTTATGTAAATGTGACCATCAATGAATTCAAAAAAGAAGAGAAACTTGCATTCACTTTAAAAACCGTTGTTGACAAAGTAAAAGAAAGCATTGAAGACGGTTATTTGCCGGGCGACATAGCGATATTGACTCGCAAAGGGGCATCAGAGTCGGCGCCCATCGCTGCAGCATTGCATGAAGCGGGATTCCAAGTGGTGACTAAAGAAAGCTTCTTGTTATCCAACTCACCCAAGGTGCGATTGGTGATGTCGTTTATGAAATATTTGACACAGCCTGATCATTTATACAGTCAGGTTGGTATTTGGCAAAACCTATGCTTGCTATATCCCGACAAGTACAATCTTCGGGATTTGATTAGTTCGTTTGCCGTGCAGCAGGATAAATATATTATTCCAAACATGTCTGCTTTTTTGGAAGCACATTATCCAAACTCCAATGAAATAAGTGTTTTGAGAAGTGCGATAGAAATCGCAGAGAATGCGATTCAGCTTTTTGAAATTGTAAAAGATCCTTTCTTAGAATTTCTTTTAGATCATTTGACTCGACTTTCTACCCAACGTGATTATTCGCTTCAAGAAATTTTGGAATGGTGGGAAGACAATAGAGAAGCGCTGTACACCACGTCACAGGCGGGAAGTGACTCTATCAATATTTTGACAGTTCACAAGAGCAAGGGACTTCAATATCCGGTGGTCATCTATCCTCGATTTAGTTCGAAAGAATTACCCAATACCATTTGGCTTGATGTCGATGCCGATGAATTTGGCGTAGAAAAAATACTTTATACCGTTAATGGCGGGACAATAGACGACAATACTTTGCCAGCCGTGGCAGAAGATATTCGATTAAAAAAATTAGACGATATCAATTTGGCGTATGTCGCTTGCACACGTCCGGAGGATCGTCTTTACATCATATTAGAAAGCGAGCGTGCCAATGAGTTGACCAAGCAGATGATGACTTGGTCGAGTGAATTGGAGTTCGGTGTGCGTGAAAAATACATTTCAAAAGAGAAAAAAGAATCTCCTCGAGTTTCGATACAGGGAATAAGTGGACCGAACATTCAGTCGGTTTCATTGCGTTACACTGTTTCTAAAGAAAAAATATTATCCAAGCAAGAGCAGCGTCTTCTGGGCAATGTGATACATGATTGTTTGGCGCACATAGCATTGCCAGTAGATATCGCTAGTGCGATGAAGAAAGTCATGCCGCGTTATCCGATGATAAGTGAGAGCAGACATTCGGAGATTGCAGCTCGACTATTAGAGATTGTCAATCATGTTAACTTCCGACGTTGGTTTGTCAAAGAAGTTCCGATGTTCAATGAGCAGGAGATTGTGTTGGCCGATGGCAGTCCGGTGCGTCCGGATAGAGTGATGGTTTATGATGAATATTGGGAGGTTGTAGACTTCAAAACAGGTGTTCCTAACGTCAAACATCACGACCAAGTTTACGGTTACATGATGCAATTAGAGAGCATTAGTGGAAAGCCCGTAAAGGGTTATCTAGCCTACACTTCCGACTATGAGGTGGTGGAAGTAACACGAGATTAGACACGTATAAAATAGATATCTATTGGGAGTAACAAAAGGTATCAAAATAATAATCCCCCCGTATATTTCGGTAACAATTAGAAACAGTCACAACCGACGATAAAAAAACAGGGGGCGAAGGAAGTAACCTCACTGTAAAGCGAGTGCTAGTACAGAAGCGTCCATTGGGCGCTTTTGTCATTTAATTCAGTGAGACAGTTAGACGGTGTGGCGGTGAGACAGTGAAAAAAGTGAACACAAGTGGAAACAAATGAACACAAGTGAACACAAATGAAAAAGGGTAAAGGGGAGATTTTAGAGGTTATATTTAAAAAAACCAATTTCCGAAATCAGGAATCAGAAATTAGGAATTCGGAATCATTTGTGTTCACTTGGGTGCATTTGATTCCATTTGGGTTCACTGTCTAACTGCCACACTGCCACACTTTCAAACTACTTCAGACTCTGCAACGCTTTCTCCATCACCTCGTCGCGGCCTTCTTTGATGCCTTGGATGGTGGGTTTGACTTCGATGTCGATCTTGACACCTACTCTTTGTGTGTTTGAATTATCTGGATAATAAATTCCAATGCCACTAAACATGGTGCGCATTCCACATGGTAAAATAAGTTCCGAGACATTGCCATCGGCGCCTGCTGTGGTGCTGCCTATCACTGTTGCATTATCCCCAGCGCTCCATGCCATGGTGTGAAACTCTGCGCTGCTCTGCGTGTACTCATTTACCAGAATATAAATTTTTCCTTTGTAATAATCTGAGTTCTTCTCACCTACAGTAATTGGTGCACTGTATATAAATGTTCCAGGAAAACTCAAACTGGTTTGTGTCATTTTAAAGAAAGGTGTGGGCTTGGGAAATAAATATTTACCAAAATCATAAATCGGAAAATGCACGGGATAACACCTAAAATCAATAATCATGTGCTTACTATCCATCGCTTCGATCATTATTAAATCTACATATTCTGGAGTGAGATTCTGGGGAACGATATACGCAACAGAATCATTCAACATTCTGAAGCAAGTATCCATTCTTGTATAGTGAGCCCATGTGTACAAATCACTATTATAATAAGTCGGAACTGTTGTTTGAATGTTCACGCCTTCGTGCTTGTAATCGATAGTTAATAAGGTATCATTCGAACGCAATAAATTCATGCCCCTTAATTTCGTTTCCTTATTAGAACCACTGATATAAGGCCACTTCTCCATTTTTAGCGTTTCAATTTTCTGTCCACCTACCTTGGTAATTATATCTCCAACAGCAAGTCCAGACTTACGTCCTTTTTCGTCATTATAAAATCCACTTACCACTAATGTATCATTAACAAAAGTGGTCTCAATAGCAGCCATGCGATTACCCATTCGCTGGCTAATACTTGAATAATTGCTTCCAGAATAATTAGCATGTGTGTCATTAATTTCGCAAATCAATCGCAACATAGCCATCTTATAATCGGGCTCTGTTTGAGCCAACCCAACTCTGTCAATGTATTCTACTAAAACACTATTCCAATCCCGGCCAATCTGATCTTTGTAGGGGAAAAAATATTGAATGGCGTTCCAATAACGATAGAGCGAAAGCAAACGATAACCACCATCTGGCAAATTGATATTCTCATAAGGAGATTCGTTTGTAAAAATGGGATTCTGAGCCTGGTGTTCCCCGTACTTCACGTAAAAATTATTACCTGATTTTTTTGAACCAATGATATCATTCATCATCCCTTTTACCACATCATTAAAACCAGAAGTTTCGATCCATTTATAATCTGCGTTCATTCTAACCTCTGCATCTTCAGGTAGTAATAGGGTTTTGGCTGTTTTAAAACCTCCCATGGATGCTATCCATTCTGTAATAATATCATTGCGCTCTTCTATCGTTGTGCACGCTAGAAAGGCAGGTAATTTTCTAAATAATTCATAATCCCAATTATATAATCCTTCCGCAACTGCTGGATGATTGTACTTCAACAAACCCCACACTTGTCCAACGACAACTAAGGTTTGTTTTTGAAAAAGTGTTAGTGTTTCAAAATCAATTTTTGATTCATCATCAAATTCATGATCAGAATAAGCGGTGGATTTTCTGCTTCCTTTTTTCCTTGCTTCTGTAATATCCGCTCCATCCAAGGTCAAGCGCAAATCATCAACCCATAGCGTTCCTTGTCCTTTCAAGTAAACCCCAAAAACCAAATTATCTATATCATCGATGTAATTGAGTTCGATACTAAAACGGCTCCAATCTTTTGTTCCCTCCAAAGGATTTTCGCCCATTTCTTCTATAGCCACGGTTCGACGTTCCTTATCAAGTCGTATTGAAAGTCCAGCAGAACCAACAATATTCTCCGCACGGAGGTAGCCGGTCAAGACCAATTTTCGCCCTTCATATTGGGGGATAATGAAATTCGAAACGGTGGCTTTATCCGTTGCTTTGGCAGACGACTTGGATTTAATTTCTAGGGCCAAAAGTCCGTCATGTGCCACTCCCTCTAACTTCTCAAAAGTGTATTCCGAGCCGTTGCAGTTCCACTCGTCAGGACAGCGTGTTTCGCCCCATGACTCAAAACTACCGTTGGGCCATTGGGCCAAAAGCGAGGTAGAACAAGCGATTGAAAGCAAAAAGGTGAAGATCAATTTCATATTCGAAAGATACAAAAACCTCAGAAAAAGTACATCCGCTTGTCAAATTCTCCTGTTAATAACATCTTAATCCCTTTCAAAATCATCTTTTGGCGAGAATTATTTTGCATCAGTGAGAACCATAGCCCTTTTCTACTTGTTGCTCTTTTCGTCCTTCACATCATTTCGACATGAAGGAAAGCCCTGCGGTGAACCCATTGAAGAGGTTCTTTCATTGCACCCGATGAATGAGGGTGGCAACAAAGACCGAATGTTCATTCGGTATTCTAATACACGAGTCGGAGATTTGAGTATTCGAATACTTAATGCTGAAGGAGGCACTGTAAAAGAGTATATGGACCTTGAAGTGCCCAAAGGATTTCATACTGCGCTGCTTGATTTGAGTGAAATGGAATCGGGCAAATATTATATCAAGCTCATTTTAGAAGACGAAGCAGGTCAACGCTTTTTGAGCGAAGGTGTTTTTTTAGTAGACAATGAATAAATTCAACCATGAATAAAGTACTCTATAATGTGACTATCAGTATTGATCCTTCGATAGAAGAGGATTGGCTCGATTGGATGAAAAACGTGCACATTCCAGATGTGATGAAAACTGGTTTTTTTCTAGAAAATAGAATTTGCCGTATCCATGCCTTTGAGGAAGGAGGACTCACTTATGCCGTCCAATACGTGGCTAAGAGCATGCAAGATCTCGAAATCTACCGTGAGGACTACTCACCTGCCCTTCAGGAAGATCACACAAAGCGCTACCAGGGCAAGTTTGACGCGTTTCGAACTGTTCTTGAGATAGTTCACGAATTTCGTCTCTGATTCAGTATTTTTGAACCGTAACCCAATAAATCAAACTAATTATGATTACAGGCTTAATACATCTCCACTCAGTACTTCGCTGGGTTGTATTGATTCTACTTCTTGCAGCTATCGTTGATAGCCTCGTACGTATGTATCGTCCATTCAACGAAACTGACAAAAAATTGTCATTGTTCGCGTTGATTTCTGTTCACACACAAGTATTGATTGGATTCTTGCTCTACTTTTTTGGAGAGAAGGTCCCAAATATTATAGCGAATGCTCCTTGGATTATGAAGGATAGTGTCAATCGCTTTTGGGTGGTAGAACATTTAGCAGGAATGCTATTGGCTGCTGTATTTATTACAATCGGTTATTCTCGTGCAAAAAGAATGTCAGAGAAATGGGCTAAACATAGAATGATATTCGTTTATTATTTAATTGGTTTGATCTTGATTTTGGCATCTATTCCATGGCCTTTCAGACAAGCTGCACAAGCATTTAATATTTCATGGATCTAAGAAAGACTTTCATTTTTGCGCTTTGCGCTTTTGTTTTAGTAGCAATATTCTCTTGCGGTAATGACTCTGGTGGATCGGGAAATCAAACTGGAGGACCAATAGATGTAAATAAGCTCTATGGCTTTAAGTGCGCCGTTTGTCACGGTCGCGAAGGAAATGCGATGGCATCTGGTTCGCCAGATTTGACTAAGAGCACATTGACAAAGGATATGGTAATTTCTACAATATCTATGGGTCGGGGCAAAATGCCTGCACAGAAAGACGTGCTGACCAAAGAAGAAATCGAGGCTCTTGCCTCACATGTGATCGGATTGAGAAAGTGAAGAAGCAACAATTATTTGATACTGCGCCAAAACAAGAAACCTGCGTTCTCGTAGGTATTGTTACGCGCTCACAAACACGCGAACAACTCCAAGAATACCTCGACGAGCTCGCATTTTTGGCATTGACAGCCAATGCAATTTGCCTAAAAAGATTTTCGCAAAACCTTGACCATCCTGACTCCCGCACTTTTGTTGGTTCAGGTAAACTCAATGAAATCATCGAATTTGTGGACGAGCACAAGCCCGACATGATCATATTTGATGATGAACTTGCGCCTTCACAACTTCGAAATCTCGAACGCATATTTAAAGAAAAGGA
>JBJOKO010000012.1:0-17810 GCA_046046035.1 Bacteroidota bacterium
TGCAATGACTACTAGAAAATTTACATATCGATTTGCCTTTATACCAGAAACTATTGGCGCCATTTGTTATTTGCAAGAAAATGGTGAATTAATGAAATCGAATACCCACGCAGGTTTCGTTATGACTTGTTGTGGAAACAATGACAAATTTCATTATAAAAGATCTAGAAAAGGAAATTGCATAACAGACAAAGCTGTAGAACACTTCTTGGTTCAAACTCAGTCGGACTTTTCGATTCGCAATTTCCGACCAGATGGAAGTGATGAGCGCCAATACTGTTCCCCAGGATTTAATCTTCCTGTGGGATCTTTGATGCGCACCCCTTATTACGAATACAAAGAATACCACACCTCGTTTGATAATAAATCAATCATTGATTTTACATCACTAGCGGGGACGGTGGAAGCATATTTCCACATTGTTCAGATTTTGGAAATGAACAATAAGTACCAAAACACTGTAATGAATTGTGAGCCTCAATTAGGAAAGCGTGACCTCTACCCTTCCTCGTTGTCGCCGGCAGATTCTCGTGAATTTATAGACATCGTTCTGCACCTATTGAACTATAGTGATGGAGAAAATGACTTGATTGACATTGCAAATAAACAGGGTATTGACGTTCTCAAATACGCGGCCCCATTGAAGAAATGTTTGGAAAAAGGCGTTCTTGTTGAGGTGAAGTAACTTATTCACAATTGAATGGTTAGCCAATTTTTTCGAATTTCTTTTTTGATTGCGTGATGTTATTACCTTGGCCCCAAATAAAAATTACAGCTATATGATGAACCGTAAGGAATTTAGAAATTACGCGGTCAAGCACCACGGAATCAGTGGGACAGTAGTGGATGATGTAATCAGTCACGTATATGGCCCTGAAAATATGACAAGAACAGTTATCGAAGAGCGTAACATGCCATTCCGTGAGGTTGACGTGTTTTCTCGTTTGATGGCTGACCGTATCATCTTCCTCGGAACCGAGATTGATGACTATATCGCAAACATTATCCAAGCGCAATTGCTATTCTTGGAAAGTGCAGATTCTAACAAGGACATTCAGATTTACATCAACTCTCCAGGGGGAAGTGTTTATGCTGGTCTAGGTATTTATGATACAATGCAGTACATCAATCCTGATGTTGCTACAATTTGCACTGGTATGGCAGCGTCTATGGGTGCTGTATTGTTGTGTGCTGGTCAGAAAGGCAAGCGTACAGGTCTCAAGCACTCACGTGTCATGATTCACCAACCTCTAGGAGGTGCTCGTGGTCAAGCGTCTGATATCGAAATCACAGCTCGTGAGATTCAGAAATTGAAGAAAGAGCTTTATGATATTATCGCGACACACAGCGGCCAAACCTACGACAAGGTATGGGGCGATAGCGATCGTGACTATTGGATGATTGCTCAAGAAGCTAAAGATTATGGTATGATTGACGAGGTATTGGATAGAAAGAAATAACCTCAATTATTAGAAAAATAGAGCCCCTTAATGTTATTTCAATACCATTAGGGGCTTTTTTATTGTTTGCAAAATCGTTGATAACATAGTTGGGGTACATGGTAAGCCCATCATTATTAGTTGCTTAATTTGTTTAAACTTGCTTACCCTAACCTTGATTACACATGAAAAATGTTTTTTTCAGTGTTGTGCTTGCGATTTTATTTCTTAGCATCAGCACCACTTCACTTTCACAATGTTATCCAACCTTCGACGCGGAGCTTCCAGCACTGACGGGAGAATGTGGGGATACACCATCTGCGTTTGATGTTGCAACTGCGTCTTCAGACTGTTGCACTATTTCAGATGTAAATTCGACTTTGGTAGAAACCGGAGCGATAGAATCTACTTGCAATCTTTCAACGGCCTTTGGCCCTGGACAAGACTGGGCTCTTTGGCTGCCAGGTGTTAATCCATCGAATGTAGTTTGGCTTTGGGACACCAATGGTTCCCTTGAAGTCTATGGCGATGGAAATGCGATCATTTCAGGTCACGTTTACAGCGCAGCTGATCCTAGCATGGGATTCGACGTATTCATGCTATTGGGCAACGCTCGCAATTGGGACGAATGGTCTGCCCTTGGAAGAGGTTACAAAGACGATCTGAACTACGGAGCTACTTCACACACCGATTGGACTTATTACGAAATGACAGAAGGATTCTGTTATTTGAATGGTACAGGTTCAATTGCAGGAAGTCAACTTCAACTTTCTCATTTACCAGTAAACTACTATTTCGGTTATCAATTGGGAAACGGGGCCAACAATAAAAACGGCAACGAAGGTTTGAGCGGTTGGTTCACTTATGCTGGTTATTTAAACAATGAATACATCAGCGGACATGGTGACATTAACGTAGACAAATCATGCGAAAGTTCTAACCCAGAGTGCGGTTCAACTGCATTTACAAACTTTTGGAGTGCAGGCAATGAGTGCGGCTACACAAGCTACACAACCCAAGTTTGGGAAGCTTTAGATACAACAGCGCCAGTATTCGAAGATTTCGAATCAACTATTTCTGTATTGTGCGGAACTGAGAATACAGTTACGATAGGCGCTATTGACAATTGTTCTACATTCTTCATCACATATTCTGATGAAATCGTGGAAGAAGGTTGCAATGGATTAATCATTCGCACTTATACTGCCACTGATGCCTGCGGCAATAGTTCAACAGCAACTCAAACTATCGATCTTTTCGGATTAGGTGAGCCTGAATTCATCGTATTCCCAGAAAATCTTATTGTAGAATGCGGAACATGGAATGATTCAGCTCAACCAGAAATAATCTATGAAGACGGTTGTGCGCAAACTACATTGAATTTCACAGATGAAATTATACCTGGCAATTGCGGTGGCACATATACTCTTATCAGAACATATACCTTGACTGATGATTGCGATCATGAGGTTTCTCAGCAATGGACAGTTGAAGTGGTAGACACAACAGAACCAGAATTATTCAATATTCCTCAGTCAAATATTACATTGAACTGTGGTGATGAATTGCCAAGTGACAATGTATTTGCAATTGATAACTGCGAGGGTCTCACGAACGTGGCATTAACAGCAGAGACTATTCCTAGCTCTTGCGGCTACACTTTCATTCGTACTTGGTCGACAATGGATGGTTGCGGAAATTCTAGTTCAGAATCACAAACAATAGTCTACATCGACAATGAAGGTCCTGTATTCACATTCGTTCCAGAAAGCAGTGTCTCTGAAAGTTGCGATCCAAGCAACATTCAATTAGGAGATGCTCTTGCGGAAGACAATTGTAGTGGAGCTACTGTGACATTTGAAGATGTAACTACAACTGAGAATTGTACAACAACTATTACAAGAACGTACACAGCAATAGATGGATGCGGTAATACAACAACTGCATCTGCAAGCATCAGTTATACTGATACCGAAGCGCCTGTATTCACTTTTGTTCCTGCGAGTGCTGTTATTGAAACATGCGATTTGGAACAACTTGATTTTGGAAACGTTGAGGTTACTGACAACTGCAATAATTTTGATGTTACATACGAAGATGTAATTCAAAGCGAAGGTTGCTCAACAACAGCTACAAGAACGTACACTGCTACTGATGCATGTGGTAACACTAGCACAGCTTCAACTACATTAACTCTTATTGATAGTCAAGCACCGGTATTTACATTCGTTCCATCTTCTACTACAATTACTTGTGGAGTTTATACTGAAATTCAGGAGCCAGTTGCTGTAGATAATTGTTCTGACGTAGTTATCACATCAAGTGATGTAACATTCGGATGTGCTGGAAGTTTCACAAGAACATATACTGCAACTGATGCATGTGGAAATACTACCACTGCTCAAATTACAATTACTATTCAAGACATCACTGGTCCATCGCTAGTGTCAGGTCCAGAATCTGTAACCGTATCATGCGGAGAGACTTTAAATGGTGATTATCCAGCTCCAGTATTCATTGATGACTGCTCAGAAGTTTCTTTGGAAATTGCTGGTGTAATTTATTCTTATGCTGATTGTGCTGGTGATTATAGTGTAACTACTGTTTGGGAAGCAACAGACGGTTGTGGTAATAAAAGTGACTATTCTTGGACAGTTTCTTATGTAGACGACCAAGGACCAGAATTGTATGGCGTTCCAGAAAATTTGGATTTGGAATGCGGACAAGTGGCACCAATGCCTGAGGTAACATGCTATGATGTTTGTAGTGATGACGAGCCAGACATTAATTACACAGAAACAGAAGAAGCGATTGATTGTGGTTATCAGATCACACGTACATGGACAACTACAGACGATTGTGGAAACACAACTTCAGCGTCACAAGTGATCACGTACTTGGATACTGAAGGACCAAGTTTCAATTCATATCCTGAAGATATTACTTACTACTGCGGAGAACAGGCACCACAGATCATATCACCAACCGCGACAGATGCTTGCGCGGGCGACGTAGAAGTTTCGGTTACTATCTTACCGATGCAAGCACCGTGCGCCGGAAGTGAAGTGTATTTGAGAATATACCGTGCATTTGATGATTGTGGTAATAGTGCCATCTACTACCAAACTGTAACAGTCATCGACAATGTTGCACCAGTATTTGTTAATGCTGAATCATTCATTGAAATGCCTTGTACAAACTATCAATCTGTTTCTGTTGAAGTAGAAGATGAATGCAACGATTTCGAATTGCTATACGAGGATACTGAATTAATTCCTGGCTGCGGCGGTATGATTGAGAGATTATATACTGCTATTGATGCCTGTGGAAATACTTCCACTTTCACGCAAGTAATTCAATTATATGACAATGTTGTTCCAACATTATACAATCTTCCTGCAGCTCAATTGAACATCAACTGTGGAGATCCAATTCCAGATTCGTTCATTTTCGCTCAAGACAATTGCAGTGGAATTGTTCCAATCGGCCTTGCTGCAAACACAGTGCAAACTGATTGTGGATATATCTTCACACGTACTTGGTTGGCAATGGATGATTGTGGCAACATGAGTCAGTACACTCAAACGATTACAGCTGAAGATTTATCTGCACCTACTTTGAGTGCATACCCAGAAGATATTACACTTTCTTGCTCACAAGATTTGCCGCCAGTGCCTCAAATCACTGGATTGGACAACTGTGCAGATAATCTTACTGTGGATTTCCAAGAAGAGACTATTGGTTTGAACGCATGTGCTACTGTTCTTCGCACGTGGTGCGTAACTGACTGTGCAGGCTTCGAAACATGTCATACGCAAACTATCACTTTCAGCGACCTACCAGGTATAACTTTCAAGGTTGACCCAAGTACTTTTGGTGAAAGCTTGATCAAATGGAGTTCTACAGAAGCACAAGCTGTCACATTTGTATTGTATAATATGGCTGGCCAAAGAATAGCAGATATCAAACAAATAGAAGCTATTGGCGGAGTACTTTATAATGTACCACTTAACACAACTAGCCTTGCACCAGGTGTTTATGTAGTTCAAGCAAACTCTGAAGCAGGCGTTTACACTGAGAAAATCATAGTTCGTTAACAGAACTTATTCATTCTTATTCATACTGTTGTCGCGTTCGATGGACTGCACTAATTTGCACCCATGGAACGCGACACTTTTTTTGCTGATATAATCTTGCCTTTGGCTATGCCAAGGGTATTGACATATCGTGTTCCTAGAGTTTATAGTGCATTCCTTAAAGTTGGACAACGTGTAATAGTTCCGATAGGGAAACAAAAGCTTTATACCGGAATAGTTCAGAGCATACATAACAATGTTCCTGTAGGCTATGAAGCACGCTATATAGAAGAAATTCTCGATGAATTTGCGATCGTAAACGAATATCAACTTCGCCTCTGGAGTTGGATGGCAGAATACTATGCTTGTACCATTGGTGAGGTGATGAGCGCTGCCTTACCTGGTGGGTTAAAATTAAGCAGCGAAACAAAATTCGTACTTCCAGATAAAGACGTTGCGTTTGAGAATTTGACAGAAAAAGAAAGCATCATTGTAGAAAGTCTACGAAACAATGATAGCTTGACGACAGATGATCTTTCAAAAATTCTAGAAATAAAGAACGTTCGTCCCGTATTAAAGTCATTGCTCGACAAAAGAATTATCGGTGCAGAAGAAGAGATTCGTGAGAAATTCAAACCACGAACTGCGGATATGGTGAGCCTCGGTCCTTTGGCTCAAAACGAAAAACAATTGGGTGAAATATTTTCTGCATTAGAAAAACGTAAAGCTCAAAAGCAGATTGATATTTTAATGATGCTTTTGCAGATGACCAATTATGATCAAGGGCAATTTGGAGAAGTGGATAGATTGAAGTTGCAAAACGCAACAAAATCCACTGCAGCGAATATTCAAACTTTGGTTCAAAAAGGGTGGGCCACAATTCGCACAATTGAAATTGGAAGACTTCCCTCCCACCTGCTCGCTAGTGAAGCTGCGAAAACGCTTTCAGAAGCTCAACAGAAAGCATTAGAGGAGATAAATTTAAGCTTTGAGACAAATGACGTCACTTTGTTAGAAGGCGTCACTTCGAGTGGAAAAACGGAGGTTTATATTCATTTAATTGAACAAACTCTCGCTGAAGGAAAGCAAGCGCTCTTTCTTTTACCAGAAATAGCATTAACAACGCAAATTATTCATCGCTTAAGAAAACACTTTGGAAATCGTGTTGGCATTTACCACAGTGGATATTCAGATAATGAAAGAACAGAAGTTTGGAATAAAGTATTAGCAGCGGTCCCTGGAGAATGTGATTTAATATTAGGAGCGCGCTCTTCCGTTTTCTTGCCATTTAATAGATTGGGATTAGTCATAGTTGACGAAGAGCATGAGACTAGTTTCAAGCAACATGATCCAGCCCCTCGTTATCATGCGCGCGATACGGCAATTGTACTCGCTTCATTTTTCAAGTCAAAAGTTCTTTTGGGTTCTGCAACTCCAGCAATAGAAACCTATTGGAATGCAAAACAAAATCGTTTCGGACTTGTCCAAATTACAGAACGATTTGGTGGTGTTTCGATGCCTGAAATTGTTGTCACCGACCTAAGAAAAGAAACCAAGGCAAAAACAATGAATGGCAATTTCTCGAGTGAATTGCTCGAAGGAATGCGTTTGGCTTTGGAGAATGGAGAGCAAATTATTCTATTTCAAAATAGAAGAGGCTATTCACCGGTATGGCAATGTCATACGTGTGGCTGGACGCCGCAATGCACTCGATGCGACGTGTCTTTGACTTATCACAAAAATGTGGGTCAATTAAAATGTCATTATTGTGGATATAGTCATACACCGCCTAGTACATGCTCCGCTTGCGGCAGTCATGAATTGAAAATGCTCGGGTTCGGTACAGAAAAAATTGAAGAAGATATTCAAGCAATTTTTCCTGAAGCCAATATCCAGCGAATGGATTTGGAGACGACAAGAAACAAAAACAGTTATCAAAAAATCATTCAAGATTTCGAAACAGGGAAGACCAATATTTTGGTTGGAACGCAAATGGTAACGAAAGGACTTGACTTCGATAATGTATCAGTTGTTGGAATAATGAATGCCGACAAGATGATGAAATTTCCCGACTACAGAAGTATTGAGCGAAGCTATCAACTGATGATGCAAGTGGCGGGACGTGCGGGTCGCAGAGGCAAGCAAGGTCGTGTATTTATTCAAACATACAATCCCACGCACTGGCTCTTCGATTTAGTTCGCAAAGGAGATTATCAGTCTTTGTATAATCACGAAGAAAATGAACGTCACCATTTTGGTTACCCGCCTTTCATCCGAATGATGAAAGTCACAATTAAGCACAAGGACGATCATGTAGCGGCTTTGGCGGCAGAGCGAGCGAAAAAGTTGTTGACCGATATTGCAGGCAAACACGTTTTAGGTCCAGAAAAGCCATACATACCGAAGATTAATAATTATTATTTGTGGCAATTCATGATAAAGCAGCTTCGCAATAAAAACCTTGCAGAAGAAAAAAAAGCAATCCGTAAAGCATTGTGGGAGTTGACTGCTGAGCCAGAATTTAAGTCCGTGCGAGTAAGCATTGACGTAGATCCTTTGTAGGAAAGGGCATTTTTCGCTACCTTTCGGGTAAGAATCCAACAGATTGTATATGGATCAAACACCTTCAAGATGGGCAAATTTCTTCTGAACATTCTCGTACTTCTAGCATTTTCCATCGGTTTCACATCTTGTGAGCCGGAGAAGTCTAGTGTACTTCCTAAGTTGAATGTGACAATAAAAACTGTCTATAACGATCAGCCATTTACAATAGGTGATATCTACGATGACGGCATGGGACATCGCGTCCGCATTGATCTTTTGATGAGTTATTTCAGTCAATTAAAACTTGTTCATTCGAATGGAGCTGAGGTGCTATTAAAAGATTTTCATTTACAGAATCTAGATAACGATTATACATTCACTACTGAAATTCCAGAAGGAGCATACCAAAATTTCAGCATGGGACTAGGTATTCCGAAGAGTTATAATAAAGATGTGGACCCTTCGACGTATCCTAATTCACATCCTTTGAGTGTTCAAGGAGCTCAAGGCATGTTTTGGACTTGGAACACAGGATACATCTTCACCAAATTCGAAGGAAAAGCAGATTTGACGGGAACTGAAGGCAGTCCTTTAGATCATTCATTCGCGTTTCACACAGGAGATGATTTGCTTTATGAATTGGTATCATCAAACAAATATTTCACTGCAGAAAAAGACAAAACCTACGACTTAGTCATTACAATACATGCCGACAAATTGATCAAAGGAGACAATGATCAAATTGACTTGGCAGTTGATTATTTGACTCATACATCTGGGAATTTCCCGCTTGCAGAGCGTTTCGTAAATAATTTTTCATCTGCAATTACAGTGGAATGAAAACGTTGATTGGTGCGCTCATTGTTTTTGCTTTTTTTCAAAGCTGCAATTCTCCGAGTGTTTCAATTTCTGATTCAAAATTCAACTATAAAACACCTTCATTTTTTCCCGAAATTAGTTTCCCTGAAGACAATGCGCCATCCGCTTTGCGCATTCAATTAGGACGAAGACTCTTTTTTGACACACGACTATCTGCTAATAATAAAATTAGCTGTGCCAGTTGTCACGTTGCTTCAATGGCATTTACGGATGGTGTAGAAAAAAGTCTGGGAGCTCATGGAAAGAAAGGGAGACGAAATGCTCCCACCCTGGCCAATCTTGCCTGGATGCCTTATTTCATGGCTGAAGGAGGAGTTCCAACTCTCGAAGTACAGATTTTAGGCCCTATTCAAGATTCGATGGAAATGGCTTTTCCGTTGCCGAAAGCAGCAGAAATATTGAGAGCCGATATTCGACTTAATAATCTCAGCAAAGTCGCCTATGGAAGGGATTTGGATGAATATGTGATTACAAGAGCAATTGCCTGCTACGAGCGCTCTTTCATTTCTGCGGATTCAAGGTTTGATCGTTTTTATTATTTAAAAAATCAAAATGAACTCAACGAGTCTGAAAAACGGGGAATGCAGATTTTCTTTAGTGATAAAGCCAATTGCAGCACGTGTCATAAACCTCCTTTTTTCACAGATTATAAATTCTATAATGTAGGATTATACGAGCATTACGAAGACAATGGAAAAGAGCGTGTGACATATCAATCAGAAGATATTGGAAAGTTCAAAACACCCACGTTACGCAATATCGAATTGACAGGACCTTACATGCATGATGGCAGTCTGAACACTTTATCTGATGTAATTGAGTTGTATAACAAAGGGGGAGTTAATCATCCCAATCAGAGCAATCTCATAGTACCTCAAAATTGGACTGCAGAAGAAAAAAGAGATTTAGAATTTTTTCTAAAAACACTCACTGATTGGAACTTTGCGCAAAATCCCTTGTTTGTACCTTTGGAACAATGAGAATCAACCGATACATAGCTATAATAATGATCACCATAGTGGTGAGCACTATTGTTGTTTCATGTCGCTATGATAAACCTGAAGACGACGTCTTAGTTGATATTTATGGGACTCCGTATCCTTTTGAGTCCCCCCCCTTCTTCCCCCCTATGGACGTGCCTTCCGACAATCCGCTCACCTATGAAGCCATTGATTTGGGGCGTCATCTGTTTTGGGAAACAAAACTGAGCGGCGACAATACCCAATCATGCGGCTCTTGTCATTTACCAGAACATGGTTTTAGCGATCCAAATCAATTTTCAGTTGGAATAACAGGCGCTATAGGTAATCGCCAAGCCATGCCGCTGGTTAATATGGGTTGGTCTACAACCTTCTTTTGGGATGGGCGCGCTGCTACTTTGGAAGAACAGGTATTACAACCTGTAGAGAATCCAATAGAGATGAATGAATCGTGGGAAAATGCCTTAGCAGAACTTCGACTCGATCCACTTTATCCTGCAAAATTCAAAGCTGCTTTCGGAAGTGAAGACATCACAAAAGAAAGAGCTGCTAAAGCAATGGCTTCGTTTTTAAGAATAATGGTTAGCGCAAATTCGAAATTCGATCGTCAACGAATTGGACAATATATTTTCACAGAAGAAGAACAACGCGGATTCACGCTATTCATCACAGAAGGTGGTGACCCGGAAGTAAATCCTATTTTCCAAGGAGGAGCTGACTGTTTTCATTGCCATGGATACGGTGCGATGCAGATGACTGACTATTTATTTCATAATAATGGATTGGACCAGACCTTCGAAAATGATCCAGGAAGATTCCTTGTTACAGGAAACCCATTAGACAGCGGTCGATTTAAAGCCCCAACGTTGCGCAATGTTGAACTTACCTCCCCATACATGCATGACGGTAGATTTGTGACCTTAGAAGAGGTTATAAACCATTATGACACGGGAGGACAACCTTCGTCAACTATCGATGCATTTATGAAGTATAGTTCGGGAGGATTAGGTCTTACAGAGCAAAAGAAAAGTGATCTATTGGCCTTTTTAAAATGTCTTACGGATACTTCATTTATCAATGACCCTGCTTTTTCAAATCCCCATTGATACATTTGCACAATGGATGAGCAGCTAAAAAAGTTTTTAGACAAAGGAAAAAGTCTTCGAAAAGAGAATAAGAAATTCTTCCAAACACTCGCTCGTCGTAAGGATCTCGACAATTTATTTCACACAAAACATGAGGAGTTATTCGAAGAAGTGGATTGTCTCAAATGTGCCAATTGTTGTAAAACAACAAGTCCGATTTTTAGGAATGTAGACATTGATCGAATAGCAAGTCACTTGGGTATTCGCCCATCCGAATTCACTGAAAAGAATCTGCACATTGATGAAGATGGGGATTGGGTGTTGAACAGTTCTCCGTGCTTGTTTTTGGATTCGGACAATTACTGCAAGATTTACGAGGTTCGCCCAAGAGCATGTCGTGAGTACCCTCACACGGACCGCAAGAACATGACTCAAATTATGGATTTAACATACCGGAATACTCTCGTATGCCCCGCTGTTGCTGAGATGACAGAAAGAATCAAGAAGCAAATTGGATCCTAAAATTCAACCCCCTCAGACCCCAATTCATCCCGCTCAGACATAAATTCGTCTAAAAACACAATATCTGAAAACCTTAGAAGGTATCCCTTCGTAAGAATCGGGTATGATGAATACTCTTTACAATTTCAGAGCTATTTTCACAGCAGCACTCATTGTTCTCTTCCAACAAATTGGATCAGCACAATGCCCAACTGTTTTCAATTTCAATGGTTTTCCAAGCAGTGAGCCATACTGGTATTCATGTACCGGTGATGATTACAGCTTCAATTTGCAGTCTCCAAACAACTGGGGCGCTTATTCCATTGATTGGGGCGACGGTACTCCTGTGACTTCCGGAGCGTCTTGGACAAGTCCAACCGCTATCAACCACACCTACACTTCGGTAGTAGATACTTTTGTGGTCACTATTTCTGAAATTGCAACGGGCTGCGTCATTACCGGCGTAGTAGTAATGGAAGAAGCATCAAGCGCTTCTATTCAAATACCTGTAGGTGGTTTGACTCAAGCGTGCGCTCCTCAAATGATGGAGTTTATTAATTCATCAACCAACGTATCTGAAAACACTGTCTTTGTTTGGGATTTCGGAGATGGTTCTCCAAATCTCACTTTTGATTATACCAACTGGAACCAGACAATTCAACATACCTATGAAGTAGGAACGGTGGATTGTGAAACCGTGGTTACTCTCACCGCAGAGAACTATTGTAACATTATTCAAGGTGGTCTTTCAACTGCAACTTTTAATCCTATTCGAATCTGGGACCTTGATGATCCCGGAATTGGTGCGTCTGCAACATTACTATGTTACCCAGATACAACAGTAACTTTTACTAATACGACCGAGCGAAATTGTTTCTTTCAAGGAAATATTTATCAGCGCTATGAATATTGGAACTTCGGTGATTATTGGAATTTAGGTCATGATTCAATTATTGATTGGACACCATGGCCTCCAACTTTCCCGCACACAATGCACTATCCAGGAGTTGGAACATACACTGTTCAACTACTAGACAGTAATTTTTGCGGTATAGCACCAACATCAATTACAATTGAAATTGTTCCTCCTCCAATCGCTGGATTATCTGCGAACAGAGATACAATCTGTCAAGGTGAATCAGTAACTTTCTATCAGCAATCGACAGGAGGTAATGCTTGGTCATGGAATTTTGGAACGAACAATAACTGGATTAATACAGGTAGTGGTAACATTACTTATGTATTCAATCAAGCAGGTACATTTACTGTAAGTACAACTGTTTCCGTACAGGGAGCAACAGCCGGATGTAGCGATACTGAAAGCATTCAAATCGTTGTACTACCAAGACCAACAGTAACAATTTTAGCCAATCCAATGGATGGGTGTGATGAATTCGACGTCAACTACACCGCGAATACTAGCGCAGGAGTTGTAGAATGGGAATGGACATTCGATGTTCCCCCGACCACATACAATGGACAAACTCCGCCACCAATTCATTACAGCACCAATGGCTCACATGACGTGTCATTAACTGTTACGAATTCTAACGGTTGTTCCAGAACAGATACAGAATCAATATACGTGCATCCTTCACCAGTTGCTGGAATTGCTGTGTCCAATCTTTGCGAAGGAGAAATTGCAACATTTACATCTGCATCAACTACATTTCCAAGTGAACCAATTACTGGTTACGAGTGGGACTTTGGTGATGGCTTCTCATCGAGCGAATCAAATCCAGATCATGAATATGTTGGTAATGGAACATTTGATGTAACTCTTATTGTTGAAACTGCACATTGCTCTGATACTATTCAAAGTACTGTTTCAGTAGAACCTCGTCCAGTTGTTGAGATTGGTCAATCAGTTTTTTCTGGTTGCTCTCCCCTGAACGTTTCTTTCACAAACACAACACAGAACGCTGCTAGTTACATTTGGAATTTCGGTAATGGTCAAACTTCAACAGAAGCAGAGCCAAGCACAGAATTCTTCAACTTCACAAACTCTGATAGCACATACGTTATCACTTGCACTGCATATAATGCCTTCGGTTGCGGAAGCACAGACACTTTATATGTAACAGTGTATGCTGGAGCACTTGCAGCATTCAATGACAATAACACACCTCCTGGATGCGCGCCATTCCAAATTCAATTCGATAACACATCATTGAATGCTGGATCATATCATTGGGATTTTGGTGATGGATCTACCAGCGACATTTTCGAACCTGCACATTTGTTCGACAACCAAACTGGTTTCATTCAAACTTACAATGTGACTTTATATGCGTATTCTGTTAATGGATGTAATGACACCGTAAGTCATCCAGTTGTCGTGTATCCGCTTCCTGACTTCTCTTTTGATTTGAGTGATGTTACAGGATGCGCACCACTGACCATTTCGATGCCTTACATATCTGGTGCGCAAACTTATCTATGGAATTTTGGAGATGGTCAAACTTCTAGTCTACCTATTCCAACACATACATTCAACAATAACACTGTTGCTCCTATTCAGTATGAAGTAAGCCTTGTCGCAACTTCAGCTTTCGGATGCGTCGATACATCTACAAGTATTATTACAATCAACCCTGCGCCTATCGCTCAATTCACTTTAGATGTTGCAAGCGGTTGCAGTCCTCTTACGGTTGATTTAACTAATCTATCCATTAACGGATTCCAATTTGACTGGGATTATGATGATGGATTTACTTCTCAAAACGCTGACACCACACACTCTCATGTTTTTGTAAACAATGGAAACTCTCCGATAACTCGCGATGTACTCCTCACTGTTTCAAGCTCTGATGGTTGTGTTGACACTTATACTTTACCTGTTGTAATTTTCCCAGAAGTGATTGCGGCTTTCACCAATCCGGCGCAAGTATGTGCACCACTTACTGTGCAATTCGACAACAACAGTTTAAATGCAAATAGTTTCTCTTGGGATTTTGGAAATGGAATTCAGTCTACTGATATTATTCCTAGCGTTTACTATACCAACGGAACTGCAAGTCCTATCGACTATTCAGTAACATTGATTGCTTTCTCGAGCTATGGCTGCTCCGACACAACAGTTGTTCCAATTTCAATTCATCCTTCGCCTATTGCAGACTTCAGTATTGATGAAGGTGCAGCGTGCGAACCAGCTCCAGTATTGATCACTAATAATTCATTATTAGCTGCAACTTATTATTGGACTTACGGCGACGGAACCTCCTCTACAAATGGAAACTTCGAGCACACGCATGTATTTAGCGCTCCAGGCGACAACATAGAAAGCTATCAAATCGCGCTTGTTGCAATGAACCAAATCGGTTGTGCAGACACAATGAGTGTTCAATTCAATTTGTATCCACAAGTAATCGCAGCATTCACAACTGATACTATTGGTTGCGCACCTTTCGATGCATCCTTTGTAAATCAAAGTGAAAATGCAGTAATCTTCGAATGGTCTTTTGGAGATGGTGCTTTGTCATCATTGCCTTCTCCTACGCATCAATATTTGACTGATAATATAACAGACATTGTTTATCCAGTTCAACTGATTGCACAAAGCCCTTATGGCTGTGTAGACACAGCGAATGTGAACATGTATATTTATCATTCTCCACTTGCTCTTGCCAACGTTGACAGTCTTTTCGGCTGCTATCCTCAAAGCGCTATTTTCGAAAATAACTCAATTGGAGCAGATTCATATCAATGGGTTTATGGCACTGGTGAAACTTCAACTACAACAGATACTTTGCACACTCATACATTCTACAATTTTGGAGATGTATTGCAAACCTATAATGTCACACTAAATGCATACACAGTGCACGGATGTTATAGCAGTGATCAAGTAACCGTTCAGGTATCACCACAATTAAATGCTGATTTCACTGTAAACGCCCAAGGCTGTTCTCCGCTTACTGTTCAGTTTGACAACAACACAGATGGAGGTTGGTCTTACTATTGGAACTATGGTGACGGTGACATTTCGAACGAATTCGAACCTTCCCATACATTCTTCAACTGGACAGATGCGGACACTACTTACAACGTTATTTTGATTGTACAAAATCAATTTGGCTGTGTAGATACAGCAGATGCTTTCGTTTCAGTATTCCCAATTCCACAAGTAAACTTTGTTGCTACACCAGAAGAACAAACATGGCCAAATGCAACAGTTACATTAACAAACAATAGTATTGGTGGTGATTTGAACTGGGAATGGCGCATGGGAGATGGAACTGAATTATACACTGAGTATCCTGATCCATACCAATATTCAACTTGGGGGGAATACAACATCCGATTAGTTGGTTCGAATAGTTTCTGCAGTGATACCGCTTATCAAGTTGTGGTAATCAATCCTCCACTTCCTGTGGTGAACTTCACAGGACCTGCTGAAGGTTGCGCGCCACTTACTGTGCAGTTCAACAACCTGAGTGAATATGCGGCTATATCAACTTGGCAATTTGGTGACGGTGGACTTGCTAACGCAACAAATCCAGTTTACACCTACTACACTCCAGGTACCTATACTGTAACTCTTACTATCAATGGTTATGATGGAACTACTGCACAAATGGTGCAAGAGCAAATCATTCATGTGTACCCAAATGCAAGTGCTGCATTCACTATCACTCCGAATGAAGTTAGTGTACCAAGTCAACCAGTATACTGTTTGAACTTATCGCAAAATGCAAATTCGTATGAATGGCACTTTGGAGATGATAATGTAAGCAATGAAATAAATCCAATCTACTACTATCAAGAAGAAGGAATTTATTCGATAACATTAATAGCAAACAACGAGTATAACTGTCCAGATACAATGACATTATATGATGCCGTTTATGCTAAAGAAGGTGGAATGATAGATTTCCCAAATGCATTTACTCCAGATCCAACTGGTGGAAATGGTGGAAGTTATAATCCAACTAGCTACGACAACAACGTGTTCTTCCCAATTAATACTGGAGTTACAGAATATCAACTTCAGATATTCAACAAGTGGGGCGAGCTGCTTTATGAAAGCAACGACGTCAACAAAGGATGGGATGGATATTATAGAGGAATGCTTTGCAAACAAGATGTATATGTTTGGAAAGTAACTGCAAGATTCGTCGATGGTCAGCGCTTTGAGCAAGCCGGAGATGTGACATTACTGATTAAATAGTGCCGAGAAAGTATAGAACCACCACACCTAACTTGACAACAATGAAAAATTTATACTTAATCATAAGCACTGCATTACTAACGTTGACTGCATCTGCACAAGATCAGCAGTTCACTCAGTTCTATGCGATGCCAACACAGATGAATCCAGCATTTGCCGGAGCTTCTGTACAAAACAGATTAGTTACCCAAGTGCGTAATCAATGGTCTGCAATACCAGGCGCATTTCAAGCGTATAATTTCGGATATGACACGTACCTACCTTCTATAAAAAGTGGAATGGGTTTGATTGTGAATCACGATCGTGCCGGTCGTGGAGCACTTCGCACAACGAATGTTCGTTTTCAATATGCATACGAAGCGAAAATCAAACGCAATTGGTTCTTCCGTCCATCGCTAGAAATGTCAATGGTTTCCAAAGCAATTGATTTTTCTAAGTTGACATTCTATGATCAAATGATTCGTGATAATTCATCAGCAACATTAGAAGCACCTGTTCTACAACCGGTTTCATATTTCGACTTTGCTGCGGGTGCATTAACCTACGGACCGAAGTTTTGGTTTGGTGTTTCTGCGATGCACCTGAATCGTCCAAACGAATCAGTTTACGGTTACAACGACACACCACTGCCTTTGAAATTCTCCGCTCATGGTGGATTGAGATTGCGCATCAAAGGACATTCACTTACCAAGTTAGATCACTACGTAGTACTCGCTGCCAACTATCAAAAGCAAGCTGAGTTTGACCAACTAGATTTCGGAATGTACTATGAATTCAATCCGGTGATTTTAGGAATATGGTACCGCGGACTTCCAGCGAAGAGCAACACATACGGCTACATCAATCACGATGCATTGGCTGTGCTTCTAGGCTTTCAAGCAGGAAAATACAAATTCGGTTATAGTTACGACATTACCATTTCACGACTCAATATTGCGAGTAGTGCAGGTTCACACGAACTCACCATCTCCTATCAATGGGCCGGCAAGCACAACACGAAAGCTGAAAAAATCAGAATCATGCCTTGCGCGAAATTCTAATGGACGTGAAGTGTGAAGTGTGAAGTGTGAAGTGTGAAGTGTGAAGTGTGAAGTGTGAAGTGTGAAGTGTGAAGTGTGAAGTGTGAAGTGTGAAAA
>JBJOKO010000013.1:0-17182 GCA_046046035.1 Bacteroidota bacterium
GTGATTCGTGCTCCGATTCCATTCTTATTACTCTCTGTTCCAACAGGATTAATTTTAATCCAGTTATTCCCCTCAAGTGTATTGTAATAAACAGCATCAATCGAATAGAAATCAAGGTATCCATCGTTATTAAGATCTCCATAAGGTGCACTATAAAACGGACAAAGACTTGGAGTAAAAGTCATATCTCCATTATTCACCATAAACGTGCTTCCGAGTCCTAGAACATCTACCCAGCCATCGTTATTAAAGTCTCCTGGTATATTTTCTATGCCCATGGTTAGAACATCATCAAATCCTGATCCTTCAGTGATGTTCGTAAACGTTCCATCACCATTATTCAAATAAAATTTGTGCATTCCATTCCACGAAGTACTAGCACCGATGAAGCAGTCCATATCACCATCATTATCATAATCTGCCCACGCAGATGACCAAGTTTCTGAACCATCATTAATACCCGCAGCTGCTGCTACAGAAGTAAACTGACCATTGCCATCATTTCTGTGTAACTGATCAATATTATCGCTTCCACATTTAGCAATGAACATGTCCATATCACAATCATTATCATAATCTATCCAAACAGAGCCATAATTTCCACCATTCTCACCAAGTCCTCCTTGGTTATAAACCATGTTGTTATTCCCATCATTCAAGTAATACACATTCGCATCAACGTCGTGACAAACAAATGCATCAAGATGTCCATCATTATTGATATCAATCATATTGGTTCGTTGAGAGAAAATATACTCCCCGCTGCTTGTTTCTGAATAACCAGTCCCATCATCATTTGCCCAAATAAAACTAGCTCCACTGCCTCCCCCAAATAGTAAGTCATTGTATCCATTTCCATCCAAATCTCCTGCTGCAATACTCCATGAAGGATCGTTAGCTACACTCCCCATGTTATAGACAGTATTGGTAAAACCTCCACCAACTTGTTGATAGTGGATATCAAGTGAATTACCGCTTACAAAAACAATATCGTCTAGCAAATCAGCATTCATATCCACAATGCATTTGCTATATCCCATACCTGACAGAGGTGTTGAGGAGAATGTAATTATCTCACCCAAAGGTCCAGTTGGATCTTCTGTGTCTATTTCTGTAATTTCAAATTCATTCGGAAATGTGTAGTCCGCAGATCCCCAAAAAGAATCAAAAACTATATAAAAAAACTGACCTGCTTGTGCATCAAAAATTGCGTTTGACAAGAATGTTCCATTGTAGTCATCTCCACTCGCAACGCATTCAAGTACGCCGCATTCTCCAGTATAAACTCCAATGCGAGTATCCAAACCAGTGTTAGCCGAAAGAAGAGTTGTCAAATTATAAGTGGTATCTTCAGGTGCGATGAAATAATACCATAAGAAGAGTTCATCTCCCATTAGGTTCAAACAACTTTCAGGCAATGGTGCATCATTCCCGCTGTTTGCTATTACGATGTTAGTACCTAATGTTGCTTCAACAGCATTAGCACAAGACTCTTGTCCTATCGCTGAAATCGCAAGAAAACAAGAAGAAAGGAGTAATAAAATTGGTTTCATATTCGACGAGTTTGAGATTATTTATTATGGACAAAGAGGAGATAGTGATTCAATATATTCTTCCAAAAGATCGACTCCCTCTTGATGCACCATGCTTCTTCCAAGCATAGGCATCATAAAATTCGCTTCATTCGTATTCAATCGGTAATACATAGCAGACCGCAATGGACTTGAACGAGCGATGATGTGTGTTATCTGAGAATTAATCGGCAAATCTGGCACAACACAAATTCCTTGAAAAGCATCCTCATCGGTTTTATCAAACGTGAGGCGCATACTGCGATAATTGCAATGACCAACATCACTATGACAATGCCCACAATTCGCATCTAAGTATGATCGCACGCGCAAATCCAATGACTCCGATGTGTCCTTCCAATCAACTGTTGTAACTATTTCATCAGGAATTGTTCCACTCAAATAACCTACTTCTTGCCACTTCTGTAATTGATTTTTCAATCCATCAGCAAAAAGATAATCTTTATTCAAATTTTGTGGCTTCGGTGCAATTGGAACTGGCGCTAAATTGGCTTTATGACAAGTATGACATTCCACCTCAGAAGGTATTCGAAAATTGACAAATTTCTCAGTACCGTCATCATCAATCCAACTCACTTCTCGATGATCTCCCGCTAAATTGAAAGTCGCTTCTGTTTGATCATCATTCCAAGTGTAATCAGCAAAAAACCACTCTCCATTCTTCTTGTAAATCAAACGTGTTTCTATAATCCTACGTTCATCATTCGGAAGAACATGATCGTAGTAAAAGTTCTTAATCAAAACAGCTCCATCTGGAAAATTGAATAATTGATGGTCACTTACATACTCAGCAGAAACTCCCTCTGGCATCCATACGAATCGTTTCTTGTGAGCGTAATCAGAAAACAAAGGAGTGATTGGTTCATAGGGAAGCACACGTGCATTTGGCATCATGTCTTTCATTGGCCCAGAAAAAAATCGATAATCGCTCAACTTAGCGTAAGGCACCTGATCCAACTCGAACTTCACGGAAGTATCTATTGGTGGCTCTGGAGTGTTTTCATCAGAATTGTCATCATCCTTTTTGCAGGAAAAGATGAGAACAACAACGAAGACCAGTATTGAAGTAATTCTCCAACTGCTCATGTGAAATGGTATTTTTGGTTTCAAAATCAATCTAGAAAAAGTAAAAACTCTTCTCTAGATTTCCTTGCTGGTTAATCAAAGATTGTAAAAAGTCTTCAATTATCGCAATTAATAATTCAAAAAACTTATAGTCATGTTGGATAGACAAAGTCGATATTAAGCAGTTCAATACGAAAGTCCAAACCACTGAATCCGTGAATAATAAAGAAAAATTAAACAAAAAAGGTGTGTAATCTACTCGTGGATTTCTAGAACTAAATCCTCACTTTTTTAACTGCAAATTACTTTACACAAAATCAATCATTAGATTTCACTTTAGCGTTCGATGAGCTTTAATAAACGCTGTTGGATCTAAGTATCCCTTTGTGTTTGCGCTGTATCCGCCGCCCAATTCATATCCAACTCCATCGCGAATTTCCAAATGCAAGTGAGCATAATATATCCCTTCTGCATTTCCTATTTTACCAATCAATTGCCCCTTTCCTACTTGATCTCCTACTTTGACCAACATAGTATCCATGTGAGCGTATAGAGATTCTACTTTCTTCAGTTTTCCTGATTCATTCCATTCATGAGCAATTCGAACAACTTTACCCCATCCTCCATAAAATTGAACAGCTTCAGTGACCGTGCCATTTGAAATAGAATAAACAGGATCACCATAATCCGTATTACCTCCTCCATTACCATTCCAATCGTCACCCAAATGATTGTTCTTCCCAAACTTCTGTGCATTATAATATCCTTTGGCATCAGGCTTTCCAACGGGAAAATCAAATCCGTCAGAGTGTTTTATGCCTGCACTCACATTCGAAATTTCGCTTGTAGGCGTATTCACAAACGACATTATAAATATTGATAGGAAAAAGGGCACAATGGCCCAAACGATATGTTTGTTTATGAGCGGTTTCATTCTATGAGTGGTATACCCTACCTTCGCCCAAAGATAGAATAACAACATGAAGAAAATCCCATTTTTGTTCTCAATAATTGCAGCTCTAACAAGCATTTCAGCTAATGCGCAATACTGGCAGCAACGTGCAGATTATAAGATAGACGTTTCACTTGATCACAACACTCATAAATTCGAGGGAAAAGAATCGATTTATTATATCAATAATTCACCCGATGCGATCACGCATCTATACTTCCATCTTTATTTCAATGCCTTCCAACCAGGAAGTGCAATGGATGTTCGCTCACTTTCAATTGCTGATCCAGACCCGCGCGTAGGTGATCGCATTTCGAAATTAAAACCTGAAGAATACGGCCATCAACACGCTAAATTCGTGAAAGTAAATGGCAAAACTCAAGTCTTCCAAGAAAATGAAACAATTCTAGAAGTCACGCTAGACAAGCCTCTTAACTCTGGTGCAAAGGCAGTAATCGAATTGGACTTCGAAGGACAAGTTCCATTGCAAATCAGAAGATCTGGAAGAAATAACAATGAAGGCATTGACTACAGCATGACCCAATGGTATCCAAAATTGTGTGAATATGATCGCAACGGATGGCATCCGAATCCATACATCGGTCGTGAGTTCTATGGCAACTGGGGAAACTTCGAAGTGAATATTACTCTAGATAAAAAATACACCATTGGAGGAACCGGCATTCTTACAAATCCTCTTGAAGTTGGCAAAGGATATGAGGGAACACAAAAAGTAAAAACTCCTGCTGGAGATAAACTCATTTGGAAATTCAAAGCAGAAAATGTGCACGACTTTGCATGGGCTGCTGATCCCGATTACAAGCACACAACTGCTCAAGTTGAAAACGGACCACTACTTCACTTCTTCTATCAAAACGACCCAACTTATGGAAAGGCTTGGGAAGAAGGTCAAGAACTTGTTGTAAAAGGATTCAAATATCTGAGTGATCATTTTGGTCAATACCCCTACGCTCAATACACCATCATTCAAGGTGGTGATGGCGGAATGGAATACCCAATGGCAACTCTTATTACTGGTAATAGAAAAGTTCCAAGCTTCGTTGGCGTTGTTCTTCATGAAGCCGCTCACTCTTGGTACCAAGGTGTACTCGCAACTAACGAAGCACTATATCCATGGATGGACGAAGGTTTCACAAGCTATGCATCAAACGAAGCATTCAATACTCTTTTTGCAAATAGAATTCCTGGCGATCACAGCGATGCTTATCAAGGTTACTACTCAATCGTTGCAGAAGGCAAAGAGGAAGCCCTTGACACGCACGCAGATCATTACATCACCAACTATGCATACGGCACAGCGTCTTATTCTAAAGGTGAAATGTACCTAGCACAATTAGGCTACATCATCGGAAAAGAAAATCTGGATAAAGGATTGTTGAAGTATTGGGATATGTGGAAGTTCAAACATCCTACTGCCGATGATTTCATTCATGTAATGGAACTTCAATCAGGAATGGTTTTGGATTGGTACAACGAGTATTTTGTGAATACAACAAAAACGATTGACTACAGTATCTCCTCAATTTCTGGCAGCGCTAACAAATCAACTGTTACCCTCAAAAGAATTGGTTTAATGCCAATGCCTCTGGAAGTAGAAGTCGTTTCGCGCGAAGGAAAGAGAACAATGTACTACATCCCACTCGATCTAATGAGAGGAGAAAAGTCAAAAGAAAATTATCCTTACGAATGGAAGCAACTTCCTGATTGGAAATGGGTGGGTGAAACATACACGTTTGAGATTCCATTACCTGCAACCAATATTCTCTCTATCCAAATTGATCCTTTTGAAATGATGGCAGATATTGAAAAAGAAAACAATGTCATGCAACTTGAAGTAGGTGAAAATTTCAAAATGAAAAATTAATACTAGAATGTTAAACGCTTATATCCGCTTTTCGCCACAGTACGATTTCTTAATCAAGCTCATTATTGCGCTTGTATTTACGTGTGGTCTCGGACCTCTTGTCATTACTGCACAAGGAATACTTCCTATTACGCTGCAAACATTTTTCATTCTGTTCTTTTCCGTTGCTTTTGGATGGCAAATTGGTGGAATGAATACGCTACTCTATATTCTTCTTGGATTGGCAGGACTACCTATTTTTCCGGGCTATCATGGAGGAATTGAAGAGCTCAATCCCACAGCAATTGGATTCTATTTCGGTTTTCTAGCAGCAGCATTGATTGTAGGTTTTATGGCTGAATCTGACTTCGCAAAAAAACCATTATTGCATATTTTCAATTGGATTTTCGGACACATCATAATACTAGCCCTTGGTGGTTTTTGGCTCCGAAAATTTCGACCAGATGATTGGTGGGATGCTATACAAGCAACTCTGCCAGGAGGATTAATTAAATCGGCATTCGGATTTCTAATCATGCAATTGCTTCTGCGCTTTTTCATGGGCAGAAAAGAATTTTATAACATTGAAACAAAAAAATAATGAGCACAAGTATTCTCATTCATAAAGAAAATGGTGTTGCTACATTAACACTAAATAGACCACAAGTATTCAATAGCTTCAATCGTGAAATGGCGCTTGCACTTCAAGCGGCATTGGATGATTGCGCAGCTGATGAAACAGTGCGAGCAATTGTTATTACCGGCGAAGGAAAAGCATTCTGTGCTGGTCAAGATCTTGCTGAAGTTTCAGGACCTGTTAACCCAGGATTCAAAGCAATCCTCGGAGAACATTACAATCCAATCGTTTCAAGAATTCGTTCAATTGCTAAACCAATTATCGCCGGTGTAAATGGCGTAGCTGCAGGCGCAGGAGCGAACATAGCACTTTGTTGTGATATAGTTGTAGCCGCAGAAAGCGTATCATTCATTCAAGCATTTTCCAAAATCGGATTAATACCAGATTCGGGCGGAACATATTTTCTTCCACGATTAATCGGTTTTCAAAAAGCATCTGCTTTGATGATGCTCGGTGATAAAGTTAGCGCTACAGAAGCCGAACGCATGGGAATGCTTTACAAAGTATTCGCTGATGATCAATTCAAAGATTCTCTTCAAGCATTAGCACTGCAAGTGGCTGCCATGCCTACATATGGACTAGCACTTACAAAACAAGCATTGAATGAAGCCATGAATAATACCTTTGAAGAGCAATTGCTTTTAGAAGAAAAATTGCAAATCTCTGCCGGTAGTTCAAACGACTATCGCGAAGGTGTTACCGCATTCATGGAAAAACGCAAACCAACTTTCAAAGGAAACTAATGAATCTCGAAGCTCGCAAATACCCAATTGGGCACACCAAATACCACGACCAACTCAGTCCTGAGCTAATCAAAGTAATGATCGCTGACATGGCTGCACTTCCAGCCGATTTGCGCGCTGTGGTTGCAAAACTTACCAAACAGCAAAGACAACAATCATACAGAGAAGGCGGATGGACTGCAACGCAAATCATCCATCACATCGCGGATAGCCATGCCAATTGTCTTATTCGTTTGAAATTGACATTGACAGAAGACAATCCAACAGTAAAACCATACGATGAAAATCTGTGGGCAGAACTACCAGATTCTTTAGTAGAAAATTATGAGCCTTCGCTCAGAATGGTTGAAGGTTTGCACGAGAGAATCTGCACAGTATTATCATCAATGGCTCTAGAAGATTTTGAAAGAACATACTTCCACCCAGGATACCAAAAGACATTTACACTTCGCGAAATGCTTTGTCTCTATCATTGGCATGGTCGTCATCACCTTGGACAAATTAGAGTTATTCTATCAGACAAATGAGCACTTGGATAGACATCGATGATCAATTGCCTGCGAACAATCAGCGCGTCTTAGCTTATGTTCCTGGCAACAAAGTTTTTCTTCCAGGAAAAACAGGAGAGTTCGAATTACGTGAAGTAATCGTCTTGCATTTTCTAGAAAATTTTTATCCAGAAGGAACCGAGAAATACGAAAAACACGGACCACATTTCTGGCAAGGAGAAGGAAGCAGCAATCAATTTTTTATTGCTGTAACTCATTGGATGCCGATGCCTGAAACTCCTTCGTTTATTGAATAACAAGCTTCGCTGTTTTTGTTCCACAACGAACAAAATAAACGCCTCGTTCTGCTTGTAAGGTGATTCTTTCTGAACGACTATTCATTGTAAATTCAGAAACGATCCTTCCCAATTCATCATGCACCTTTACCATTGCTGGCAAGGCTTCCATTGAATTCAATTGCAGGGTTACAACTCCATTTTTTGAAATTGGATTTGGATAAATTTCAAAACTCGCTGATTCAATATCAGCAACACTTGTTTCCAAACTTTCCGAAACATAAACTGATAATCCCCCCCCGATCTGACCATAAAACAAATCTCTAATTCCGTCATTGGTAATGTCAACATAAGACACTGCACTTCGTTCCCCCTCAAGCACTCCTTCAAACGTTTCCGTAATCAAATTAAATGAAGAGAAAATATTTCCTTCTACTTGATTATAGTGATTCACCTGCCCTGTCTCACTTCCCACTAATAACTGAAACTGATCATTTTCATCTTTGAAAAAGAAAGGAACACTATATCCATTTATTCCAAGTTGATTCGTTGCCACCACATCACCAATAGAATCTTCGATCAGTTGAAAATCATATTGGGACAAGGTTCCAACATTCTTAAAGAAATTGATATTTCCATTTTTCTCACCAACGACTAAATCATTCAATCCATCATTATCCAAATCCAATATCTGCGGCGTTGCAAATTGCCCAATATCAATATTAGTATTTGTATTATCGGTCAAGATGCTCTCCCAAATCTGAAAGTTTGCGGCCGATCCCGAACTCGCAGTATTGCGATAAACGTGCATAAATCCATCCTGATCTCCAATAACTAAATCTGAATCTCCATCTCCATCCAAATCACCAAAAGCAGGATAAACAGAAGTCCATTCTTGACTAGGAATATCCAGCCAATTGTCATCAATCATTTCATAAGAAGGGACTTCAATTGTTCCTACATTCTTAAAATAAACCAACTTCGATGTATAAGCCGTTTCTACAGAAAACGCTTTTCTATTTGATACAATTAAGTCAAGCAAACCATCACTATCTACATCAAATAAAACGGGGGCGCTATTCACTCCAAAATCCAACATTTCATGCTGCAGGAAATCATCCGTTTGATATTGAAAAGACGGTAAATCATTCACTCCTTCATTCTTGTAATACCATACGCTATTCACATCCACACCATCACTCGCCACATTTGGAGAAACCAATAAATCCTTTACATCATCTCCATCCAAATCAAGATAATATCCTGCAGGGAACAAGATCATATTCACTGCATCACTATTTCCAAATTGCGCAGGAAAATCAAAGTATGCGAATGCTGTGCTATCCAATCCTGTCACTGAATTCTCCATCATAAAAGCCGCCATATTCGGCTCAGATACGTCAGAGACAATCAAATCTTTAATTCCATTTTGATCCAAATCAATGCTTAGCAAAATACCTCCAGTGTGAAGTCTATCCGATGTTTGAATGCCTTGAGGATCCACTACATTGAATGTACACTCAGCTTCCGATCCTGTATAAATTGCAAAACTCTCAGGGCTTTCACTGAACATACCATAACAACGATTTGCACAGATATATTCAGGCACCGCACAATTGCCATTTTCTACCGACATATTTTTGAAAAAATAGATGGTAGTACTATACTCTGTGAATGTAAAAACATCAATATCGCCATCATCATCATAATCCACAAAGCTCGGCATGTCGGGAGAAATAGTATACACCGGTGCGTTGAATGGATTGTTGTTGAATTGATAAGAAGCAGGCACAAGATCATTCGTTGCGCTGAATGGCATCAACTCGAATCCTAGACCATTTTCAGGAGTATATGTATTCAGGTAAATTTTAAATCCACTTTGAGAATTCGCTGCCAAATCTTTTAACCCATCACAATTGAAATCACGCGCTACCACCCAATTGACCAAGTCGTGAGGAAAAGCAGAATTATATTCACGGGTAAATCTATACTGAGTTGCTCCTTCCTTTATGAAGGTAAGAAGTCGATTGCCCGAACGATCAAAAACAAAAAGATCATCCACCCCATCCATGTCGATATCCATTGCACTAAACTGTGGTGAATTCAATCCTCCTACCCAAGGGTTATCAAGCATATCTCCCTCCGCAAGCACATCTATGTTGTACTCTCTCTGAAGAGTCTGACCATTGGATGAGATGGAAATACCTAGTATAAAAACTAGTATGGATAAAACAAACCTTTGCTTTTTCATCGATCGTATTTTGGGTTGTGTTAACTTCGCCCCATGCAAATTAAGGAAACCTTCGCCATTCTTTGCACCGTTTTGGTGCTATCGTCATGTAATAGTGGTACAGACCAAAAGTCGAATACCCCCAAACCTACAGCCGACACTACTAAGTTCAACCCAAACAGGACCTTAGAAAGAGAAAGAGCTAAGCGAAATCAGCCTTACAGCAAGGAATCCGCATATCGTTATATCGAAACCAGCCCAGAAACTAACATGTGGGCAGCAATGGTGAAAAGTTCGAAATGGGCGAAAGACGCAGTAAATGGTGCATACACTATTCTGACTCCAACAAACGATGTATTAAAAGCTTGGGACCCTGCAAAACTCAAAGTGGTGCGCAATCCTGCTAATCAAAAAGAAATTGATAATCTTATAGGCAATCACATCATTCTTACACCCATTACAGTAGAAAAAATGGGAGATATTAAAGAGGTAGAAACAATTTCTGGTAAAAAACTTAAAGTTCAACCAGGTGCGCAAAACATTGGTGGAGGCATATATATGCTCAACCAAATATTCACCAAACAAGGTTCTGTGGTGTTGATGTCTAAGATTATCGAGAATTAGAATACAAAGCCAACTCGAAGCCAAGCATCACCGGCTATTCCGACATCGTTTCCGAAATTTCCTGCATGCATTAGGCTATTTGTAACAGTGTATGTTGAAGAACTTATTAGACTACCATCCCATGTTGAATAGTTATCCGATGTATAAGTAAAGTCATTTACAAACACATATCCAAACGCTCCTCCCAAATCAATGGTAACTCTTCCTCCGAAAACCCATTGCTTTCCGAGTCCCAACATTATGCTACCGCCAACGACATTTTCATTTTGCGTCTTTTCCGCGCCACCCGTCGCTGTTTCCGTCCAATAGCTGTAGTTATAATTATAGACTTCAAATCCCAATTTCGCTTGAGCATATAAGCCTGAGAAATTATTGTTATAAAAGGTGTTTTTCTGTCTTATATCTTGGCCCTTATAAAAACGCACACCACCAGAAACAAAGGCGCCAAAACCTTCAAAATCATAATTCCTGTTTGCATTCACGCCAATAATACCGAATTCAGAGATACATGACATTCTTTTTGAAAAAACGCGCTCATATTCGAAATCCAAATGACTAGTAATTGGTGAAAAGGGAGAAACTTTTAAAATATTCTTTCTATTTATTGCCGCCGCATCTACATCTGTACTCAGTGAATTCACATGACCTGAATAATTCGTCACTTTGCCATTCGCAAACTTGATATAGGCAATCTTATCGACAGCAACGATATATAAAGGCCCTGATTGATTATCCCAATCGTAATATTTAATTTCGAAATCAGAAATTTCGGTAATCTTCGCTTCAACTTTTGTTGAATCTGTTTTGACAATTACATCTTGAGAAAACAAAACATTCGATCCAACACAAAGAAGAATGAATAAAAAGAACTTTTTCATTACTTTCATTTTTTTACAGCAATAGAGAATATCTACAAGTCCAAAGATACTAAAAAATATAACCTATCCTAACCCACGCATCACCGGAAATTCCAAAGTCTCTCCCAAAATTAGAGGAACTGAACATTGGGCTTTTTTCCGTGTATTTTTTTAAATCACCGTTTGAATACAACCGCCTCTCATAGGTATATTCATTGACAATAACATATCCCAATCCACCTCCCAAATCAACGCTAATTCGACCTGCAAAAACACTTTGCATGCCTAAGCCAAGCATAAAGCTTCCTCCAATAGCACTGGGAGATACAGTGGCAATTTTATAAATACCATTTTCGTATGTCTTATATGAGTAATCGAATCTGAAAGCCTCAAATCCTATTTTTGCCTGTAAATAAAATCCTGAAAAATTATTATTATAATAAGTATTCTTGCGTCGGATTTCTTGTCCCTTGTACATTCGAACCCCGCCGGACACAAAAGCGCCTTGACCTTTTATTTTCAGGTCTTCACTTCCATTTATTCCGATTATTCCAAATTCAGTAGTATAAGACATTCGTTTTGAAAACACCCTTTCATACTCAAAATCTAAGTGCCCTGTGATGGGGGAGAATGGAGATATTTTTACAATATTCTTACTATTAATATTAGCGGCGTCAATATCCGTATTTAGTGATTTAATTTGTCCTTTAAAATTGGCTACTTTTCCATTAGAATAAACAACATATTCAATTTTATCGACGCCTAAAATAAATATAGGACCAGTCAAATTTTCATATTCAATGTATCTAATTTCATATTCTGAGACCTCCGTAATTTTCGCAACTATCCGAGTAGAATCTGTTTTAACAATTAAATCTTGTGCAGAAACTCCTATTCCGTACATTACAAAAAAAAGAAATGAAATTAGTTTACTCATAGGTGTTTATTTTATTCTTACAATCATCTATCACACCACCCTAACTCACATGACAATTATTTAAAAAAGAAAACCAATTTTTATCCAACCATCCGCGGTCAGTCCAAATACATCACCATAAGCTCCTGTATGATGAAGACTATTTTCTTCTGTAGAGGTATATGGTTTATTATTCCAATGAGAAATATTCTCAATTGAAAATTGATTGGTCTTCTCGTAACCCAACGCCCCACCTAAATCCAAACACCATTTAGCATTAAAAAGCCATTGACGACCAAACCCAAGTGTGAAGCTGCCTCCTTTCGCACTCACATTAGTCACTCGCCAGTAAAAGTGTACCCCATTGTAGACATAATCTCTGTAATCAAAAGTGTAGTATTCAAAACCAACCCTTGCTTGAATATAAAAACCAGTAAATCGATTGTTATAAAATGATTGACCTTGTCTTATTTCTTGCCCCTTAAAAAGGCGAACTCCTCCAGAAAGAGAAGCACCTATTGCATTCGTTAAAACATCCTTACTAGCATTTATACCGATTAAACCTAATTCCGTATGAAATGACATTCTTTCTCCAAATACCCTTTCAAATTCAAAATCCAAATGCCCTCGTAAAGGTGAAAATGGTGCGACCTTCAAGATGTTTTTTTTGTTGATAGTGGCCGCGTCAATGTCAGTGTTTAATAAACTTACATGTCCTTTAAACCTTATTACTTTTCCATCTGAAAATCTTACATACGCTATTTCATCAACCTCTATTGTGAATAATGGACCTGATAAATTATACCACTCTAGGTATTTTATTTCAAATTCAGAAACTTCAACAACCTTCACCTCAATGCTTGAAGAATCCGCTTTGACAATGAAATCTTGAGACCATGATGTATTCATGAAGATTAGAAAAAACACCAACAATGGAAGTCTTAGCATAGATTTCAATTTAGATATCAAATGTAATTAAATTATTCAATAATCAATTTCGAAAAAAATCGAACAATATTCCCTCGATTTACGTGTTGCTTCCATGTTTAGTATCTTCGCTTCGAATTACACGAATAGTCCTTCAATTATGCAAAACCTTTCATTATTATTCCTAGCTGTCGCAGCTTTTATCCTACTTCTAGTATTAGTTTACAGAATGTTCAATGCTTGGTTGCAATACAAAGAGCGCTCTTGGATGTTTACCCTAAAAGCAGACAACAACAAAGCCATGAGCACCGTGCGCATCCCTGCTTATGAAAGACTTGTAATCATGTTAGAAAGAATTGCTCCATCAAGCTTAGTGATGCGTCAAAGCATCGGCTCTAGCAGCGCCGGCTCTCTTCAATTGGAACTCATCAGAAGCGTTCGTGAAGAATTCGAACACAATGTTTCCCTTCAAATCTATGTATCCAACGAAACTTGGGAACTTGTTAAAGACGCAAAGGAAGAGGTCCTCGAAGTGATCAAAGAAGCATACACACGCGTTACTCCCGTAAGCAACGGCATGGATCTAAGTCGCGAAATATTCAAACTAGAAGCGGCAGTCGGCAATGCAAAAATTCGCAAAGCCATCGAAGCTATCAAAGCGGAACTTTAATTCCCCTTTATCAAAGTTCTTACTATCGGATTCGCTCCGAAATAGTAAGGCCACTCTGCCAACTCGTTCATTGGACGAGTAATTACAACATTGGCTATTTTACCCGGTGTAATGGTGCCCAAAACATCAGAAACACCCATGGCATAAGCTCCATTAATTGTGCTCGCTGCTATCGCCTCCTCTGGCGTCATTCCCATGTGAATGCAAGCCAAACTCATTACCAAGTTCATATTCCCCGAAGGACAAGAACCCGGATTGTAATCTGTTGCTAATGCCAGTGGCAATCCTCGATCAATAATTGATCTACCCGGTGTGTATGGAATTTTGATAAAAAGAGAACAACCCGGCAATCCCACAGGAATACAATTGCTATTCACCAAAGCCTCGTAATCCCCCTCACTCATTACCTCTAAATGGTCAACGCTCAAAGCGCCTGAATCTACAGAGGCCTTCACCCCACCGATACTATTGAACTGATTGACGTGAACTTTCGGCACTAATCCATGCTTGTTTCCAGCTTCCAAAATGCGGAGCGTATCATCAACACTGAAATAATTCTCTTCACAAAAAACATCGATATAGTCCGCCAATCCTTGCTTTGCCACTTCTGGTATCATTTCATCAATGATCAATTTGATATATCCAGCCTTATCATTCTTATATGCTGCAGGATATGCATGCGCACCTAGGAATGTAGACTTAATGGTCATTTGACTCTCAGACTTCAATCGTTGAATAACACGAAGCATTTTCAATTCTGCCTCAACACTCAATCCATATCCACTCTTGATTTCAATAGCTCCAGTTCCTGTTGTCTTCACCTCTTCCAATCTCGCAAAGGCCGAATCAAATAAGGCATTCTCATCAGCAGAAGCAAGCTTTGCAGCTGAATTCAAAATCCCCCCGCCCCTAGCCGCGATCTCTTCGTACGTCAGTCCTTTTATTCTATCACTAAACTCTCCGGCACGTGCAGCAGCATAAACAATGTGCGTATGCGAATCACAAAACGCCGGCGCTACCCATCCTCCATCTGCATCTATCACCTCCAAATCACGCCAATCGCTTATCCCAGGCCAATCCTGCATCAATCCATAATCCGCTATCAAACCATCTTCAATAGCCAACCATGCATCATTCAGAATGGGCAACTGCCCCATCTCTGTGCCACTCAACTTCGTTGGTGCTGCCTCGAAGACACCCACCAATCCCTTGATATTTTTAATGAGAATTTTCATACGGGCGCAAGTTAGATTTCTTTTGAAACTTATGCCTACATTAGACAGGATTTCTTTTCAAAACACGATCTTTGCCTTATGGCTGCAAACACTTTCGGAACCCTATTCAGACTTACCACTTTCGGCGAATCCCATGGCCCAGCCATCGGTGGAATTGTCGACGGTTGCCCTGCGGGAATTCCTTTCGACCAAGAATTTATTCAATCAGAACTCGACCGAAGAAAACCGGGTCAGAGTCATATCACTACCCCTCGAACTGAAGATGACCAAGTAGAAATTCTCTCAGGTGTTTTTGATGGGAAGACCACGGGAACGCCCATTGGTTTTATTATTAAAAATAAAGACCAAAGGAGCAAAGACTATGATGCCATGAAAGACATCTATCGCCCAGGTCATGCTGATTATACATACGACGCGAAATATGGTCAACGAGATCATCGCGGCAGCGGCAGAGCTTCTGCTCGCGAAACGGCCTCACGCGTCGTTGGCGGAGCTATCGCAAAAATGATTCTTCATCGCATGGGCATTGACATCATCGCCTATGTGAGTCGAGTGCACAAAATCGAAACCACCAAAACTTATAAAGACCTCAATCTTTCTAAAATAGAAGAATCCATCATTCGCTGTCCCGATGAAGAAATCGCAGTCGAAATGATCAACCTCATCGAATTCACCAGACAAGAAGGCGATTCTCTCGGCGGCACTATCACTTGCATTTGTAAAGAAGTACCAGCCGGATTGGGCGAACCTGTATTCGATAAGCTCAATGCCACATTAGCGCATGCCATGCTCAGCATTAATGCTGTGAAAGGATTTGAAGTGGGCGATGGTTTCGCGAGCACTTATAAAAAAGGAAGCGAACACAACGACAGCATTCGCGAAGGAGCTGCGAGCAATCACGACGGTGGAATTCAAGGAGGAATCTCCAATGGAAAAGACATCGTTTTCAATGTCGCTTTCAAACCTGTTTCTACTATTTCAAAATCACAAACCACGACCAATAAAGATGGTGAACATGTAGATTTCAGCGCTGAAGGTCGTCACGACCCGTGTGTACTGCCCCGCGCAGTGCCAATCGTGGAGGCTATGGCGGCTCTTGTACTAATTGACGCCCTCTTGTTACAAAACACACAAAATATCTTAAAGACACAATAAGTATCTCGGTTTACTTTTACAGACGTAAATATCCATCCATCCAATGAAAAAATTTCTCAAGATTACCGGCATTTCTCTAGGAGTAATATTCCTCTTACTTCTTGTTCTTCCTTTCGTTTTTAAAGGGAAAATAGTAGAAGCTGTGAAAACCGCAGCCAACGACAATCTAAATGCAGTAGTCAACTTTGACGACGTGAGTCTATCTCTCATTCGCAACTTCCCAAACTTGCGATTGAGCATTGATAATTTTTCTGTAAAAAACAATACAGCTCCTTTCGATAGCGTAGAACTCGCTAAAATTGGGAACCTCGTTGCAGTAGTCGACATCATGAGCGTTTTCTCTGATGAGATTCAAATCAAAAAAATCGGAATCGTTGATCCAGTATTCGACGTTCGTGTTACTCCAGACGGAATCGCTAACTACGATATTGCCAAACCTGATACTGCCGCTGTGGTAGAACCTGAAACAGGCGAAGCAAGTACTTTCAAAATGAAATTGAAAGAATACTACATCGAAAACGGAAACATCAGCTACAATGATCAAAGCATGCCAATGCTTATGAAATTAGAAGGATTCAATCACGAAGGTTCTGGTGATTTCACAGCAGATGTATTCAAGCTTGTAACAAACTCAAATGCTACCAAGACTACATTTTGGTTTGATGGTGTAACATACATCAACGAAGCAAAAACAGATATCAAAGTAGATCTTGAAATGGATATGGCGAATATGAAATTCACCATTTCAAACAATGAAATTAAACTCAACGAATTGTATCTCGAAGCAGGTGGATGGGTTTCTATGCCAGCTGAGGATATCGATATGGATATTTCTTTCAAAGCAACAAAAACAGATTTCAAAAATCTGCTTTCAATGGTTCCAGCCGAATTTGCAAAAGACCTCAACGGTGTTGACGCAGGCGGTAACATG
>JBJOKO010000014.1:0-16941 GCA_046046035.1 Bacteroidota bacterium
GCAGGATTTGTTGTTGAAAATAGCGATTTGAACATGGCTAACCCATTCGTAGAGGTTATCAATACATCTAGCAATGATGTTACAACTTGGACCTATGATTTTGGAGACGGATCAATTGAGTCGTTTTAAAATGGGGTGCACGAATACAGTGATTGGATGAACTATTCCATTCTACAAACCGTGTCGAATATTTTTGGTTGTACAGACACCGCAAGCTATTCGGTAACTGTTTTACCATCCATCATTGTAAATATTCCTAATGCGTTTACTCCTGATGGAAATGGACATAATGATGTTTTCTTCCCGGTTCTCTATGGAAGTGAGGTCTTGTTTTTTGAGTTTGATATTTATGATCGTTGGGGTAGACTCATGTATGAAGCCGCGTCGACTGAAGATGGATGGGATGGTACAATTCGGGAGACTGGAGAGATGGCACCATGTGGGGTTTACAATTGGAAAATGTCGATAAGAACCGTGGATCAGCCTTTGATGAAACAGACCATGGGTTCTGTAGTACTGATTAAGTAAAATGGGCGCGATTGTAACCATTTGGGTCGAGTAGGGGTAAAACGGGAACCCCTATAAAATCAAACGACTTGATCGCCTTAAGAAAAATCTTTACCGCGCTTATCTGTCTTTTCAGTCTGAATGGCTTGTCACAAGTGACTTTCCAAGCAGTTGAACAAGGAGGATGTGCGCCCTTCGGAGTAGTAATAAACGTGACGGCTCCAACGTCTGGTATTACTAGTTACGCATGGACAATCACCACGCCTTCGGGCTCGACTTTAACAGCGAGCAGTCCGCAGTATGTATCCATCTTTAATACTCCAGGATCTTATGATGTTAGTTTGACAATCAATGGAAGTCAGACTCAAACGATACAAGATTACATTCAAGTTTATTCGAAACCAACTGCAGCATTCGTTGTTGACGACAACACGGGCTGTTTTCCGCATTGCACGGATTTCACAAGCACAAGCGTTGAGGGTTCTGGAAATATCATTTCTTGGAACTGGGATTTTGGGGATGGAACAACAAGCACATCAGAGGCGCCAAATCACTGTTATGCTGTAGCTGGAACTTATTCGCCAGTATTGAGTGTAGCCGATGAGAATGGATGTTTTGCGAATGTTACTATGCCTTCTCTTGTTTCTGTTACAAGTAATTTTCCTAATGCCAATTTGAGTTTAAGTTCTGCAATCACTTGCAACGTTCCTGTTGCAATTACAATGACAAACAACTCGACTGGTTCGTTGCCATTATCAAGCAACTGGGATTTTGGTGATGGAACTAGCGGGACAGCCGCAGGGACAGCTTCCGTGAATCATAGTTATTCTAGTCCTGGTACTTATCAAGTTTGTTTGACAGTAGAGGACACTGAAAGTTGCGCAAATCAAGAGTGCACTACATTAACAATTCTCGACGATCCGAACCCGCAATTCATCGTTTCTGATAATGATGTTTGCGCCGGTCAATCGGTCCAATTTACTTCAACTACTTCTCCGAGTCCTGCTTCAGTAGAGTGGGATTTTGACAATAATGGAACTGTTGATTCAACAAATCCAAACGCAAGTTTTTCTTATCCAACTCCTGGCACATATCACCCTAAATTGACGGTTATTTATAGTGCTACTTGCAGTGCGGTTATTGAAAATAGCGTTACCATAACTGTAAATCCTGGATTAACTGTTTCGTTCGCAACAGCTCAAACACAATCGTGTATTGCTCCATTTTCAGCAACACTAATTTCAAATGTTGTTGGGGCCGGACCATACACTTACAACTGGACAGTTAACGGATCAAGTGTGGGTGCTTCAGCGAATTTGACATATTCATTTCCTGCTACGGGATCTTATGATGTAGCGCTTCAGGTAACTAATTCAAACGGTTGCACTTCGACAAGCACGATGAATGATTATATCATTATCAGCTCTCCAAGTATTTCATTTAACCATCCTGAAACTGCTTGTTTTGGTGAAGCAATTTCACCTTCAAGTATTGCTATTACAGGAGGTTCGTCTATCGCTTCCTATTCTTGGGATTTTGATGGTGACGGAATTGAAGATTCAAATGAGTCGAACCCTTCTTTTGCATACAACGCACAAGGATCTTATTATATCTCGGTTTCAATTGTAACAGCTCAAGGTTGCACAGCTAGCACAACATCAAGTTTTCCGGTGTTGGTTCAAGCTCCGTTGAGCACAGCGTTCACGTCGAACTATACAACAACGTGTTCTGCAAACGCAATTGAATTCTGTATTCCGGCGGTAAACGGAAACACCTATAGCTGGAATTTCAATGATGGAACTGGGTGGATTATTTTGAATCCAACAGAAACATGCATTGAACACATGTATGAGGATACCGGCTATTATGATTTGTCAATCATGGTAATTAATGGTACTTGTAATATCGGAGATACCATTGAAAATTACATATACATCGAACCTCCAGTTGCGTTGTTCGATTATTCTGTTGACTGCACTGATAATACTACTGTAACCGTTGCTGATCAAAGTATCGGCGCGAATAGTTTTGATTGGGATTTTGGTGATGGCACCGTAATCACAAATGGAATTAGCATTATGTCACATACATATGCTTCTGCTGGAACATATGAAATTACTTTGACTGCACATGGCGATGACGCGAACTGCGATGATATAAAAATTCACACCTTGAATTTATCGATGCCCGACGCTTCAGTTTCTTTCAGTCAAACAACAGGGTGCGCGCCTCTCAGCGTAACATTAGATGATTTGAATGCCAACATACATTGGGATGTTCAGATTAGTAATGGCGATGAATTGACAGCAAACTGGGATGGTGAATTAAATCAATGGTCGGTAGAGTACACCAATCAAGGAAATACCTACCAATACAACAGTCCATCGAACGTCAACTTTTGGCCACAATTCATTTTCACAGAACAAGGTTGTTATGACTTTACAGTAAATGCTGTCAATGAATTTAACTGTCCATCGAGTGCATATTATGAAGATGCCGTTTGTGTGAGTGCGGGAACAGATTTTGCTTCTTTTCAAATCAATGTTATTGAGCAATGTGATTCTGTTTTGATTGCATTTACACCAGACGCTACCAATATTTCAACGGCCGAATGGTCGTTCGGTGATGGAACTACATCGACCGAAATTTCACCTGAACATGAGTTTAATCCACCATACAATTACAGCACTGGTTTGAATGTCACTTTGAACGCTGTAAACGATCTAGGTTGTGTTTCTACCGTAACACAAAACTTGCTTGTTGATCTTCCGACTGTTCCATCTTTCAACGTTGTTGGAAGCCCAGGATGCAGGGGAGAAGACATTCAATTCAACAGCACTACAAATGGCCCAATAGCCAATTATACTTGGACATTTGGCGATCCCACTTCTGGAAGTTCAAACACTAGCAATGAGGTGAATCCAACGCACGCTTTTGCGAATAACGGAACTTATGAAGTATGTCTTACTGTTGAAAGTACAAATGGATGTGTGCGCACATTCTGCAATCCGACAGCTGTTATTATCGCGAATCCTGAGGTGGATTTCACTTATACATCCAGCATAAATAACTGTCTATTTGGTGTTCAAATGCAAAGCACTACACCAGGGACAAACACAAGTTTCACTTGGAACTTTGGTGATGATCAAACAGGATCTGGTGCATCAACTTATCATACTTATCCGCTTGGAGTTTATGATGTAACCCTCACTGTAACAGGGGCCAATGGGTGTACCGATAGTTTGGTGATTCCAGATATTTTAAATTATGGAAACCAGATCGGTCCGTATTCAGTTACGCTTGATGATGCGAACTGCGCACCGTTTACCACACAGTTGCAAGCATTTAATCCTGCAGATACGTATTTCACTTACTTCTGGGATTTCAACGATGGTTATGGTGACCCTTCAGGAAATACTATTGTTAATCACGATTATCTATCTGCAGGAACATATTGTCCGCAACTCATTATGACAGACCCGAACGGGTGTCAAGTGTTTATTCCTTGTGAAAACCCAATTGTTGTGGACGAGTTTGTGATGAACTATACTATTCCGACAGCTATTTGCTTTGGCGATACAATTTCTGTTTTAGTTACTAATGCAGATTCATACTCTTGGTCTGGATCAACAGAGATTGCAGCTGGCGCGGGATTGGGCGAGTACACTTTATTTCCAAGTGATGATACTGATTTCATCCTTACTGGAACTTATGCGGATTGTGAACGCACAGATATCATTCATGTTGATGTCAATCAACTTCCGAATGTTACACTTTCAATGCTAAATGCTGTTTGTCATCAAGACAGTGCTTTCAGCCTTAGCGGCGGGATGCCAGCGGGTGCGACGGGAGAATACTTCATTGATGGAATTCTGTCAACTCAATTCGATCCTTCATGGAATCCTGAAGCATCATATTTGGTTGAATACGTTTATACCGATTCACTAGGATGTGTGAATTCTGCAAATCAATCTGTATATATTCATGCGTTGCCAATAGTGACACTTGCTTCATTCGATGAAGTGTGTGAAGATGCTTCTATAGTTCCTATGACTGGTGGAGAACCACTCACAGGAGTTTATACAATGAATGACATTCCTGTTGTTGATTTTGATCCATCAACAGGTGTTGGCCAATACGAAGTAGAATATACTTATACCGACAATTTTGGTTGTATTTCTAGTGATTCAAAGTTTCTTGTTGTTCATGATTTACCGAACATTAATTTGACATTCCAAGAGACGTGCGCGAATGTACTATTTGAAATAAACAATACTTCATTTGTAGCTGATGGTGCTATAACAGAAACCGAATGGACATTCGGCGATGCTGCTGCACAATCAGTATTTACGCCTATTCCATTCTTCTTTGATAGCTTTGGTCAGAAGAGTATTCATGTTGAAATGACTAGTGAATTTGGTTGTTTTGCACAGCACGACACATCAACCTATATCTATGCAGTACCGCAAGCATTGTTCCAATTGGAGGATGGTTGTCAAGGAACTGATTTGACATTTACTTCAAATAGCACCACAGTTGAAGATGAGATTGTTCAATGGGTTTGGGAATTTGAATCCAATGTATTCAACGATGATGATTCAATAAACTATGCATACGGCCAATGGGGCAGCATGCCTGCAGACTTAGTGGTGATTACCAATAAGGGTTGCAGTGATACTTTGCAACAATATGTGAGCGTATATCCTGCTCCTGAAGTAGTAATTACTACGAATGATATTTGTCTTGGAGAAGTCGCTGAATTCGTTCCTGTGATTGATTTACCTTATGGTGGAATTGAATCATATCTGTGGAATTTAGGAATAGTGTGGGATGAGCCTATTACACCTGTTGCAGAACATTTGTATGATTCAACTGGCACTTACACTGTTTCTTTAGAAGTTATGAGTAACCTCGGTTGTTCTACAATTGCTGAAGTAGAATTAAATGTAAACGCCAATGCGTCTGTTGATTTTGCAGTTGAATCCACTCATTATTGTGAAGGTGATATTATGAGATTGTTTGATCTCTCTTCAGTAGAAAGTCCAAACACGATCACATCTTGGGAGTGGTATTTAGACGAAGTACTTTTTAGTACTGAACAGAATCCAGAAGTGGCGTACTTTGAAGCGGGGACATACGATTTAACGCTTGTTGCTACTACTAGCAATGGTTGTTCTAGCGATAGTACATTACAGCACTATCTATCCATATATCCCAAGCCTGAGGCTGGCTTCACGCTTGATCGCGACGAAGTATTGATGTACGGTGCGACAGTTGAAGTATCAAATACAGCGAGTGGTGATATAACTAATTGGTCATACGATTTTGGTGATGGCACTGTTGAAACATTCCAAGAGGGACAGCACATGTATGATACTTGGGATAATTATACCATCACACAAATTGTAATGAACACCTTTGGATGTTCAGACACATTAATGAGAGAAGTAATGGTATCGCCATCTTTGGTAATCAATATTCCAAATGCATTTACTCCTGAGGGCAATGGGCACAATGATGTATTCAAACCAGTCCTTTTCGGAAGTGAAGTTCTTCAATATGAGTTTGTGATTTTCGATCGATGGGGTAAGGCGGTCTTTACAACAAATTCTACAGAAGGAAGTTGGGATGGAACCGTTGGTCTAACTGGTGTTGAAGCACAAGATGGTGTTTACAATTGGCAATTGAAATTGCGTAGTATTGACGAACCAGTATTGCGAGTAATGGATGGTTTTGTATTGCTAATTCGATAGTTATCGAATGGCATTCAATAGTTGAATTTCTCGCGACATCTCAGTATAAAGTTCTGTAATTCTATTGATGGACTTTTGCTGTAGCGCAATGTTATTTTCTAACTCTAATTTTTTTAAGATAGATGAAAGATAACGTTGACTTTTCGTTTCAAGAATAGCGCCTGAATCACCGATGATTTCGGGCATTGAAGCCACATTGCTCACGATTGGAATACAACCACAGAGCATCGCTTCGCATAATGCATTTGGGAATCCTTCGGAAATAGAAAGTTGCAAATAGAATTGGGATTGTTGAAGTAATTTGAGCAATTCTGATTGCGGTAATTGTGGGTGAACGGTTACGTTTATAGGGGTATTTACTAGCGATCCACCGACAATTATAAACTCGTAATCAGGATGAGCTTTTGCTAGCTCAATTACGATATCAATTCCTTTTAAAATGCTTCTTCTATTTTCCTCGATTCCTGCGGCAATTGTGATAGCGGTGCGTGGTTTTTTCTTAGAAAGATCTGCTGGCCATTTCGCAGCGTCATAGCCATTGAAAATGGTCTGATACGGTGTTTGCAAATTCGGAATAAACGCCTTGACACCTTGTTTATCGGGGTATTCAGAAGAGTAGGTATAGTCGCAATAAATAAGTGAGTCGTGAACTGGCAACAATAGATCAGCTCTTTTGTAGCTATAAATCACTGCCTTTCTCATCCATTTGTTTGCAAAAGCACCGTATCCGATGGATGGAAAAGAAACGCAGTCATATCCTCCGAGAACGATTACAAATTTCTTATTTAGAATTTTACACCAGAATGCTGGTGCCACTGTGTGGTATCCTCCAAATTGCGCCACCACCGTTTTTTTCCCAAAAGAATAGATTGGGAATAAAGCAATCTTCCACAGTAAATACAGAGGAAGTAGCGCCTTATTTTTCACTTGAAATAAGTGCGTGGTGACATTGTATTCCTTTTGGAAAAACGACAGATCCTTTCTCACAAAAGAAGATAATTGAGGAAATATGTAGAGAAGACCCTTGTTCACGGTGCGTACCAATGTATTTTCGCACAAATAAAGCGATAAAGAGTCAGTCTCTGCACATGAAGCTTACCAAAGGTGTAATACACTCCATAGGATATACCGTAATTGGGTCGTTGCCCTTTCTGAGCGCTTTGGTGCTTCTTCCGTTTTATAGCAATCGACTTTCCACAGCCGATTTTGGTCTCTTGAATGTGTACATCAGTCTTGCTTTGCTTGCTCAAGTGCTCACAACATTGGGGGTAGACCAATACATTCCGGTGCTTGTAAATAATCCGGAACATAGTGAGGATCAAAAGAAAAAGTTGCTCTCTCACGCATACGGTTTTCAGTTGCTCTATGGTTTGCTATTCGCTGGCTTGCTCATGCTTTTGGGGAAATTCATTTTGGGATTTGTTTATTCTGACGACACCCTTGAATTCTGGCCGTACGGTGCTCTTTCTGTAATGACGGGTTTCTTCAATGGTTATTTCCGAACGCAGACGACATTATTGACATTCGAAGAAAACGTCAAGACCTACGGGGTTTTCAACGTAATTAATTTCGTTTTGACGATTGTGCTTTCTCTTGTTTTTCTTGAAGTATATGGCCCAACTATATACGGGCCGATGCTTGGGAGGCTTGTTTCGGGAATTGTGATATTCACCATGTCATTGGGTTATCAGTATAGACATACGGCTCCGTCGGCTGCCACAAGCGGGATGAAGGAAGTCATGTCAATCGGGATGGTGATGTTTGTTTATTCACTGATGATGTGGGTGCTCAGTTACTTCGACCGATTTGTGCTCACTGGTTGGTGCACTTTAGAAGAAGTAGCGATTTATGATTTTTGCACGAAATGTCTACTGCCGCTGGAGTTTCTACAAATGGGGTTAAGCGGATTCTTGTTGCCGCGATTGTATAAAAGCTTCAATGGTAATTTCACCAATCCAAGTATGTCGAAAGCGAATACTTTGTTGCATAGTTTTATTGTCGCTTCCGTTCTAGGACTAATTGGAACAATGATATTCATTCCGATTATTGGGCCCGTGTTTATCAAAAATGAAGCGTTGTTCGATTCATTTAGGCTGATGGGGTTGATGGGGATAAGCTATTTGGTAAAGGGGCTTTTCATTCTTTACATGGGTGTTTTGATGTTGCGAAAGGAGGCAAAACAGCTCGTTAAAACGCTTTTCTTTAGCTCGGTTATACAAATAGGCTTGCTTATGCTTTTGGTGTCAGGATATGGCGTTTATGGGGCTATAGTGGCCATTGTGGTCGGTAAGATTATATCGATTGTATTGCTCCGAATTGAAATTAGAACACGCATAACGCTTGCCATAAATCCTTACAAGCAGATTGTTTATCCCGCATTGATTTCTGGACTTCTTGTCCTGGCATTTTTCCTAGAGGATTCCTTTGGCTACTACGCAACTCTAGGCACAGTGGGTGTGCTCAGTATTTTCCTGAGTTGGTTTTTCTTTAGAAATGATGTTGGAAAGGCGCGGGAAGTTCTGTTTGGAAAAGACTAAAGAACGTTGATTCTTTCAGCCAATTCGTCGCGATAATTTCCGCCTACCGAAACTTCTTTACCAAAGTCCTGCATAACAACATTACCACCCACGATAGATTCTATTTTATCCAAGTTCACGATGAATGATCGGTGAACACGCTGGAATATTTTTGGTGGTAATTTCTTCTCAATGTCTTTCATAGTCGCGTGAATTGTGAACTTATGATCTTTGGTGATCACTTGAACATAATCCTTTAGTGCTTCTACGTAGTAAATATCTGAGGTGTTGAGTTTGACTAGTTTGGAGTTGTGCTTCACGAAAAGATATTCCGCACCAGATTTGAAAAGAGTAAGAGATTTAAGGAGGTCGTTTTCTACACGAAGTTCTCTTTCTTTTTTGTGTTTGTGCAACGCCATTTCGATGGTCGTATGCAAATCAATTTCCTTGAAGGGTTTAAGAATATAGCCATGAGGCTCAGTGATTTTGGCTTTGTTCAGCGTTGCTTCATCTGCATAAGCTGTAAGGAAAATCACGGGGATGTCAAGTTCTTCTTTGATTCGGGCTGTAGCTTCTATGCCGGTCATTTCGCCTTTAAGCATGATATCCATCAAAGCGATTTGGGGCTTAAATTCTAAAGCAAGTTCAATCGCTTTCTCGCCATTATCGGCTTGGGCAACCACGTTATAGCCCATTTTAGTCAAGCTTCTTTCGATATCTTTTCGTACGATACTTTCGTCTTCAACGACTAAAATATTGATTGCCATCAGGAAAATTTTTGGTTAAGGAAGTCAAACACGTTTCTCAAATGTAATTAAAAAAGACGTTCCTTTTTCTGAATTTACCTCAATGGTGCCATCAAGTTGCTCGGTAAGGGAATAAACTAGTTGAACACCAAGGGAATCATTTTTCTCAAACTTGAAATTTTCTGGTAATCCCACTCCGTCATCAGAAATTTTCAAGCTGACCTCTTTCTCCTTTTCTTTGAGTTCAACAATCAATTTTCCTTTCTTTCGGCCTTTGTACGCGTACTTCAGGGCGTTACTCACCAATTCGTTGACAATCAAACCACATGGAATTGATTGGTCAATGCTCATCTCAATTGTATCGATATCTGCTACAAAATCTATTGTACAGTTCTGCAGGCGATAACTCTGAATCAGGTTGTAAGTAAGGCTCTTGATATATTCAGAGAAATTAATACTTGAGAAGTCGGTGGTTCTGTAGAGCGTTTCGTGAATGAACGACATACTCTTTATCCTGTTCTGACTTTCTTGCAAAATATCCAATGTGCTCGGATCGCTAACATAACTTGATTGCAAGTTGAGGATACTCGATATCACCTGAAGGTTATTTTTCACGCGGTGATGCACCTCTTGGAGGAGCACTTCTTTTTCTTTGAGTGAGTCGCGGATTTTTCTATCAATTTGTTTTCTCTCTGTATTGTCGTACATCAGACAAGAAACCTCTTCCAATTTGCCGTCGACATAGACCGGGTTAAGGAAAGCCTGGAGCCATATAGTTCCTGACTCTATTGATTTTACAGCGAACTCAAACTGTTGTGGTTTACCGTTGAAAACATTATCAAAGGCCTTTAGCTGGCCTTGGTAATAATTCTCATCAAGATGTCTTTCAATTACCGGAATAATTGGCTCGTTCAATTCTGGAATTTCTTTGATAAATTCTTGACACCAATTGAGTGTGTTGTTGTTGAACGAGGTCAATTTATAATCTCTATCCATAGTCCACATCAACATGTTTTCGGTTGAGTTGAAAATGGATTCAAGTTTTGCTTTTTCCTGTAATGCTCTTCTTTGATTGGCTCTGTATTCGGTAATATCACGGGAAACGCCCATGGATCCGATGATTGCACCCTTATCATTTATGATTAGTGACGCAGAAAGTAGGCTGGTGAATTTTCTTTCTTCCTTGGAAATATTGGTTATCTCTCCCGAATAGGATCCTGCCTTTTTCAATGTTGCGCTCACCTGATCATACTCTTTTTTGCTAGCGTACAATTTACTCATAGGCTCACCTAAAATTTCTTCTAGGCTATAGCCAAACAAGTCTTGCGAGGCTTTATTAAACTCAGTGATATTGCCCGCTTCATCCACAGCGATGATCATGTCAAGCGAACTCTCAATGATATTTCTTGTATAGTTTTTTTGTTCTTCTAATTTCTCTTGAGTGATTTTATGTTCCTCAATTTCTTTTTTCAAGACCGTATTAATTTCCTCAATAATTCGAACACGCATTTGCTCTTGAACAAGCTGCATACGCTCACTGATGTTGTTGAGTGAAATTTGAATAGATGGTCTATTTTCATAAATAGTCAATGTGCTTTGAATACCAACATCGACTTCATTTCCCTGTTCTGTAAGAATTCTAATCTCTTTGTATTCCATTTCTGCACCTTCTCGGATAGAGACAAGATCAGTTTTGATAACTGTTTTGTATACCGAAGGAATGAAGTCTAGGAAAGGCTTGTCGAACATCGCGTCTTCGTCATCCACTCCTAAGAGTTCGACTGCAACTTGATTGACGTATTTTATTTTTTCGTCCGTGAGAATGATGATTGCGTTGGGTGAATTCTCCAACAAATTTCTGAATCTCACTACGGTTTGTTCAAGGCTGAACTCTGCTTTTTTTCTAGCTGTGATATCGTGCAACACGAGCACTTTCATGAGCTCGGTTTTGTAGTGGATATCACTACCTGTAACATCAAGAAAAATCGCTTTTCCAGAATTATCAAATGTTCTAATTTCAGATCTGTTTGCGCTGGAAATATCTACGCTGATATTGATTCTTTCAAGATCAGTGACATTTATAAAATCAGTAATTCTTTTTCCAATAATGTCCTGTCTATTGAAGAACCCAAAGAGAACGGCAAACTGATCATTGCAGTCAACAATAGTGTGATCTTTTCTAACAAACACCACACTTTCATGTGAAACGTTTGACAGTGTTCTGAAGCGTGCTTCACTTTCTAGAAGTGCGATTTCAGCATTTTTCTGATCCGTAATATCTATGATAGTTCCGCTAATAACTTGTCTACCTTCTTCATCTACTTCCATGAAAGTATTTTCTAGACAAGTAATAACGACACCATCTTTTCTTTTAAGCCTTAGTTCGTAATTGACAAGGATTGGGTTCTTTCGTACATCATCCAAAAATCTTTCTCGGTCTTCAGCAGCTGGGTAAAATGAATGGGCTTTGTGCTTTAGTACTTCACTTTCTGATTTAAATCCGAGCATTTTTGCGAATGCTTTATTGCACGAAATCAATCCTCCTTCATAGAAAGTTTTATAAACGCCAGCGACGTTTTTTTCAAATAGTAATTTATACTGCTCAATAATCGCATTATCATTATTGGCGCTGGCTCTCACTACTAGATAAGATCCATCTTCATCACGAATAGTATTGAGGCTATATGTCCTTGTTTTTTGACTATTTACAACACGAGCAAATCCTGTTGATTCTAGTTTGTTTTTCAAACTAGGCCAGGTTTCATGTGGAAATATTTTTGGGAGAAGTTTGTTTAATGGACTACCCTTTACAGAAGCTTGGGTAAGTTTCACCAGGTGAGCAAAAGCAACATTGCTTTCAATCACGCAGAAATCTTCAATACCGACAATAGCCAGTATTTCATTTTCTTGAGCAAGTATGTCCGCAAAGAGCGGTTTCATAGGGTGGTGGTGGATACGCGTAAAATTTTATTCTTCTTCTTTGGGTTCCGGAAGTTTTATTTTTTGTCCATTAATCTTCACGGCTAATCCGGCTTCATACTCAATTTCTAGGTCTAAGGTTCCATCTTCTCTGAAATATTCCCACTTCCCATCTAGTTCCCCTCCAGCGTAACTTCCTCTCATTTTTGTATTTCCGTTGACATAGAAGTATTTATGTTTCCCTATAGGAACTCCGTTTTGAAATTCACCTTCAAAAGCTTTCTTATCATTTGGGTATTTCCAAATCCATTCGCCATTTAATTCTCCATCCACATATTCTCCTTGTTCGCTGTGATCGTTGATCGTAACTAACCAAATGCCTGTCTTCAACCCGCCTGAATAATCTCCTTCACTGATTACATTTCCAAGAGAATCCATTTCGATTGAGTGTCCATCTTCTTTGCCTCTTGAATAGAATTCTTCTCTATGTACTGCGCCAGAAGAGAAGAACCATTTCCAAGCACCGGTAGGTAAGTCCATTTTGTAAACTCCCTTTTGCTCTATTTTACCATTAGCAAAATAGAAAGTCCATGCGCTTTCTTTTAATCCATCTTTATACTCACCTTCAGCTCTAACCTTACCATCGGGAAAATAAAGTTTCCATGGCCCTTGTCTGCGTCCTATGGAGTCAATCATTCCTTGTCCTAACAGAACTTCATTATCGTAAATGTATGCGGTAGTTTGTTGTCCGTTTTCATTGTACTCTCTGAACGTCCCGTGTTTCTTGCCATTGCTATAACCGCCTTCTAGGCTAACTGTTCCGTTTGGATGAAACTCTTTTCTGATATCGATCATTGAAGTCTCATTATCGTTAGAAATAAGGACTCCATTCTCATACTTTTCCATTCGTTCAAGTTCTCCTTTTTTATTGAAAAACTTGAATACACCGTTACGCTTATCGCTTGTCCAATTTCCTTCTTCTTTGATTACACCATTTGGATGCAGATCTTTCCAAATGCCAGTGCGTTGACCAGCTCCATTGTATCGATTAATAATTTCTTCAGAATAAATGAAACCATTTCTATACACTGTGTTGGTTATCAATCTTCCATCCTCTGCATATTCCTTACCTTTTCCTTCCTCTTTGTTGTTTACAAATGGAATAATTTTATGAAGTTTTCCGGTGGGGTAGAAGGTTCTTGCTTCTCCGTCTTTGATATTGTTCTTGTAGGTGAACTGCTCTTTGATATTTCCTTTTTCATCGAAAACTTGTTCGATACCAGATTTGATATTTTCGGAGTAAGTAATTGTTCTTTCAAGAGTTGAGTCAGTTCTGTAAAATTTCCAAACTGAATCGAGCAAAAAGTTTTTGCGATTACCTTCGCTTTTCATTCCTCCGTCATCGAAGTATGTTTTCCAATAACCATCTGGCTGTCCATTGACCATGGTGCCTTCGCTTGAAACCGTTCCATTGGGGTAATAGAATTTGGTTGGCTGAGCAGCTGCCAGATTTGAAAGGAGGATGAGCGGTAAACATGTTGCAAAGATGAACCTCATATTTTCACGTGTAACGTCTTATTTACAAATATTGAATATTAATTCTTTTTAAAGAAAAAGTAATAGTTCTTAATACAGTCTGTTAATACAGTGTAAAAGAAATTGGAGATTTACTAGGAACTAAAGGTAGTACACATTTGCTAAGCATTTGTGAACATGTTGTTAGATTATGAATCAAATGTAAATGAGAAGGTTAAATAGGATATGAACAAATTGTGTATTTAAGTCGTGTTTTATAAGTTTTTGAGAATTGGGCATTGTGAATTGTGTACAATCGAGTTGGAAAATGCCCCATATAATCTCATAGGAAAGTATTGAATGTTCATAGCTTTTTCTAATGGACTATTTAAGTGGTGTAAACAAATCTTTTTCTTAGAAAGTTTTGCACGTGGATTCACACAATTTTGGACGTAATTGTGAATAACCATGATAAAGGCGTGATTATGAGCGATGAAAGTCTGTTTATCCATTTAGTTTACCATTGGTGGAAAGTTGATTTTTCACGTGGAAGAGTCAGTTACATTTGCGGCAATCAATAACTTAGATAATGAAAGTACATATTGGATGTGATCATGCTGGCTTTGAGCTAAAAGAAAAGGTAAAAACCAGATTACAAGAACAAGGCCACTCAGTAGAGGACCATGGCACCTATTCTTTGGATAGCACAGATTATCCTGATTATGCACATAAAACAGCTGAAGGTGTTTTGAATGACAGCACTTTAGGAGTGTTAATATGTGGATCTGCTAATGGTGTGTGTATGACTGCTAATAAGCATGCAGGAATAAGAGCAGCTTTATGTTGGAATACGGAGGTGGCAGTTCTAGCAAGGTCACACAATGATGCGAATATCATTTGTCTTCCTGCGAGATTTATATCTGAGGAATCAGCATTTGAAATGGTAGATGCATTTTTTACCACTTCATTTGAAGGAGGAAGACATCAAAATAGAGTCAATAAGATTAACTGTTAATACTATGAAAGTACTATTGAAACTGGCGTTAGCGCTGATGTGCGTATTTCACGTGAATCATTTTTTTGGTCAGGTGGATAGCGTTGCATTGAAGTATGGAATGACAATTACACCTGAAGAGTTGAAAGAACATTTGTTCTATTTCGCTTCAGATGCATTTAATGGAAGAGACACTGGATCACCTGATTTGAAAAGAGCTGCAGCTTATTTGGCGGAGCAATACAAGTCTCAAGGAATTGCCCCATGTGTGAATGGTGTTTCGTATTTCCAAGAGTATCCATTAAAGCAAGTGCGCTTTGGAGAATCGAGTATAAAGCTTGCTGATAGTACTTATATATTCAGAAAAGACTTCTACACTTTTGGAGGATTTGAGAATGTACAGCTTCAAAATTCTGCAGTTGTTTTCGCAGGATTTGGTATTGAGGATGCTAAGTATAATGACTATGCAAAGATTGATGTAAAGGATAAAGTAGTGTTGTGTTTGTCAGGCGAACCGCTTGATTCTAAAGGAAACTCTATTTTCACGGGGAACACTACTATGAGTGAATGGAGTGAAGATTTTAGAATGAAAAGAGATTTGGCTGCGAAAAAAGGAGCTAAGGCAATTTTGTTTGTAGATGAAAATTTCGATTTCATTTTAGAACGTATTGGCTACTTTTTAGATCAACCTAGAATGGCACTGGATTATCCAAATGCACATGCGGAAGATGAAGTGGTTCTACCTTATTTTTTCATTTCTCCTAAAATGGCGAACCAATACTTAAAGGCTTGTAAATCGAAGTCTTCAGAGGTATTGAGAGCTAAGATTTCAAAATCTAAAAAGCCTAAAAGCTTTCTTCTAAAAAAGAATATGTCGGTTGACATGAAGGTGGATAAAGAGAGTTTCACTGCGGATAACGTCTTGTGTTTTATTGAAGGAACTGATCCTGAATTGAAGAAAGAGGTTGTTGTCATTTCAGCACACTATGATCACGTTGGTGTGATGAATGGAAAAATTTACAACGGTGCAGATGATGACGGATCAGGTACAGTAAGTGCAATAGAAATTGCAGAGGCATTTATCAATGCGAAAAAAGAAGGTCACGGATCAAAAAGAAGTATTCTGATTCTTCACGTAAGTGGCGAAGAGAAAGGGCTTCTGGGTAGTGAGTGGTATTCAGAATTTCCAATTTTCCCATTGGAAAATACTGTATGTGATTTGAATATTGACATGATCGGTCGTGTGGATGATGCCCACAAAGACAATGATAAATACGTGTATATAATTGGGTCGGATAAATTGAGTACAGATCTTCATAAAATTTCAGAGAAGACAAATAGTACTTATACGAATTTGGCTTTGGATTACACGTACAATAGTCCTGATGATCCAAACCGTTTTTACTACAGATCGGATCATTACAATTTTGCGAAGCATAATATCCCGGTGATATTCTATTTCAGCGGTGTGCATGAAGACTATCATCAGCCAGGTGACGATGCAGAGAAAATCTTGTATGACAAGATGAGTATCATTGCTCGCTTAGTGTTCTACACCGCGTGGGACGTGGCGAACAGAGATGAGAAGTTGGTAGTAGACGTGAAGAGTGACTTTGAGAATTAAGAAATATTGAAGCATAAAAAAAGCCCGTCTAGTTGGAAACTAGGCGGGCTTTTTCTTTTAATACTATTAACGAGGATCGTCTAGCGTTCCTGTGTTAGTTTCTACTTCACCAAGTGAGAATGGAGGATAAGTATCGGTAAGGTTGTAGTAATATGCATTAACACGCATACCCCAACGAGTTACTCCCACCATGTAATCATGCATTCCTTTAGGATAGCTTCCTGTGATTAAGACAATCCAGAAAGCGATTAGTTTTACGAAAATTGCTCCTATCATTAAGAATAGCAGACAAAATGCGTGAGGAATTAGGATGTAGATGAATCCAAAGAAAGTGCGCAGTAGCAAAAGACCGCGGCTTGATTTCTCA